>JBHIBS010000012.1:0-48547 GCA_046759165.1 bacterium
TCAGGGAGGGTGGACACACTGTTGGTGCAGGAGTAATTTCGGAGATAATAGAATAGATGATGCTCGGGATTTGGTTCGCTCGCTGATAATTTTTTGGTCTTTGACCACCGCCAAAAATCTCAGGAGTTTCTCCCGTTTAGGGGACTAAACTCTTTTCTTCGATTTTTGGCTAAAAATTCTAGTGCTCCCTACGCCAAATTTCCTCGCATTAGGGGAATAGGGCGTCCTTGTTTATTGGCTAAAATTCCAAACGCTCTTTACAAATTATTTTTTAAACTTCACGAGGTAATCTTTAATAGGGAGAATTGGATTTAGAGAATGGCTAATCAGAGGATAAGGATACGGCTTAAGGCTTACGACCACAGGATGCTCGACCAGTCTCTAAAGGAGATCGTAGCAACGGCTAAGAGGACTGGAGCGAAAATTTCAGGACCGATTCTGTTACCGACTAAAATTCGCAAGTATACGGTTCTCAGGTCCACGAATATAGACAAGAAGTCGAGGGAACAGTTTGAAATGCGAATTCACAAGAGGCTTGTGGATATACTTGAGCCACTTCCTCAGACAATAGACGCGCTTATGAAATTGAATCTTCCGGCTGGGGTAGATGTAGAGATAAAACTTTAAGAAAACAGCAAGGAAGGATGTGGAGTAAATGATGGTAGGGATTCTTGGTCAGAAAGTGGGAATGTCTCAGGTCTTTTCTGAGAAAGGGGAAGCTCTCCCTGTTACAGTGATTAAGGCAGGTCCCTGTTTCGTATTACAGAAGAAGAGCGATTCAAAAGAAGGTTATAATGCTATCCAGATAGGCTACGGTGAAAGAAAACAAAAAAGCTTAAATAAACCAAAAAGAGGCCATTTTGAAAAAGCAAAGGTTAGACCTCTGAAATATTTGAGGGAATTTCGCGTTCATAATGTGGACGAATATCAACTTGGCCAGGAGATCCGGGTAGACATCTTTAAAGTTGGAGACTATATAGATGTCAAGGGCACCTCAAAAGGTAAGGGCTTTGCGGGTGCTGTAAAGCGTTGGGGATTTAAAGGTGGCCCTGCTTCTCACGGTTCCAGGCAGCACAGGAGGGTTGGTTCGATTGGCGGAAGTTCATTCCCCTCGCGAGTTTTTCCTGGAACCAAGATGGCTGGAAGGATGGGGGGAAGTTCGAGCGTGGCGAAGAGACTGGAAGTGGTAAAGATTATCCCAGAAGATAATCTAATTTTAGTTAAGGGAGCTGTCACCGGGGTTAAGAAAGGCCTAGTTGTCATATCGAAAAGCAAGAAAAAGGAGAAACAGAGCTAAAGGATCACATGTGGAGAAGAGGGAATTAATGCCAGAAGTGGATCTACTCAACTCTAAAGGAAAAAATGTGGGTAAGATTAGCTTACCTGATGAAATTTTTGGCCAGAAGGTCAATCCAGGATTGGTTCATGAGGCTTTGGTCAGTCAGTTGGCAATGGCCAGGCAGGGGACAGCTTCGACCAAGACGAGAGCAGAAGTTTCGGGGGGTGGAGCTAAACCCTGGCGGCAAAAAGGCACAGGCAGGGCACGGGTTGGAAGTAATCGATCACCTCTCTGGCGGCACGGAGGGGTTGCCTTTGGCCCAAAACCACGTTCATACAGGATAGCTTTTCCCAAAAAAAAGAGAAGAAATGCCATAAAACAGGCCTTATCAGAAAAAATACGTGGAAATAGACTTAAAGTTATAGATTCGTTGATGCTGGAAGAGGGAAAGACTAAGAAAGCAAAAGCGCTATTGGAAAAGATGGGCGCCTTGGTGGGGACTCTGCTAATTGCAAAAGGTAGGGATGCAAATTTGTCGAGGGCCTTCGCTAATTTACCTAAAGTTAAATTGATTCCTGTTGAAAGCATCAATATATACGATCTCTTAAATTATGAGAAAATAATTATTGCTCGCGATGCCATAGGAGCTATTGTGGAGGGGCTATCCTGAATGTTCGATCCATATCAGATAATCAAGGGCCCATTAGTAACGGAGAAATCTACGGCTCTTCGGGGAGAGGAGAACAAGTACAGTTTCTTTGTATCTCTTAGGGCCAGTAAGACTGAGATTAAGAAGGCCATCGAAGAGCTTTTCAAGGTGAAAGTGGTTAAAGTAAACACGTTCAATCTCAAGGGCAAAAAGAAGAGACTGGGAATTCACCAAGGATATACACCGAGAAGAAAGAAAGCAGTGCTTACCCTTAAATCGGGGGATACTATAAGAACGTTTGAAGGGGCGTAAAATTATGCCCGGGATTTGGTTCGGCTTGCCGGAGAATTCTGTTAAAGGGGAAAGAGATGGCAATAAAGAAATATAAACCCACATCGCCAGCTCGGAGGTCAGCCGTAAGAGTGGCGACAGATGAAATTACGAAAACCGAGCCGCAGAAGACGCTAACTGTTGGTCTCCGTTCCCATGGAGGAAGGAATGCTTCTGGACGGATTACGGTGAGGCATAGGGGAGGGGGACACAAACGAAGGTATAGAATTATCGATTTTAAGAGAGATAAGTTTAACATCCCGGCCAAGGTTGCGGCTATAGAATATGATCCCAATCGTTCTTGCCGAATTGCTCTTTTGCAATATGCTGACGGGGTGAAGAGATATATCCTTCAGCCTCTCGGCCTGCGAGTGGGTGATACTGTTGAGAGTGGAGATTCTGTCCCTATTAGTACAGGCAACAGTCTCCCCTTAAGAAACATTCCAGTGGGCTCGATGGTTCATAATATCGAGTTAAGACAGGGTTCTGGTGGCCAGTTGGCTAGAAGTGCCGGGTCATCTGCCCAGATAATTGCTAAAGAAGACAGATTTGCTCAATTGAAACTCCCTTCTGGAGAAATTCGACTTGCGCTTCTCGATTGTAGAGCTACTATTGGGCAATTGGGAAATATTGAACATGGAAGTATTAAGTTGGGGAGTGCAGGAATCAAGCGCCGTCTGGGCATTCGACCAAGAGTGAGGGGAGTAGCAATGAATCCGGTCGACCATCCGATGGGAGGTGGCCGGGGGAAGAGCAAGGGCCGTAATTTACCTCGTTCCCCGTGGGGACAACTATCTAAGGGCTTGAAAATGAGAAAAAAGAAGAAATCTGACATACTAATTTTGAAAAGGAGAAAGTATAAAGGTGTCTAGGTCTACAAAAAAGGGTCCCTATGTGGACGAGAATCTTCTCAAAAAGATTCAAGAGATGAATGCCTCCGGTCAAAAGAAGGTAATAAAAACCTGGGCAAGAAGTTCAGTAATAACTCCAGAATTTGTTGGGCACACCGTGGCAGTTTATAATGGAAAGAAGTTCATTCCTATCTATTTAGCTGAGAATATGGTGGGACATCGGTTAGGAGAGTTTGCTCGCACCAGATTTTTTAGGGGCCATGGTGCCGCCCATACTAAAGAGGTCACGGCGTTGGCGTAAAATATGGAGGGCTGAAGTGGCAACAAGGGCGGTCGCCAGATTTGTAAGGTTAGGCCCCAGGAAAGTTGGTCAAGTCTTAGATTTGATTCGAGGTAAAGGGGTATCGGAGGCTTATCAAATTTTAAAATTTACTCCCCGCCGGTCGGCTAAGGCTGTGGAGAAGGTATTGAAGTCAGCAGTCGCTAATACTCGAACACCTGGAGACGAACCGAATCTATATATCGCAGAAGCTTATGTTGGACAAGGTCCTGTCTTAAAACGTATCAGGCCTAGGGCCATGGGTCGAGTAGCGATCTATCGAAGGAAAACTTGCCATATTTATATAGTTGTGGAGAGGCGTAAGGTTTTAGCAAGGGGGTAGAAAGTTGGGACAAAAAGTTCATCCGGTTGGAAGTCGTCTTGGTTTCATTAAGACCTGGGATGCAAAATGGTTTGGGGGAAAGAACCTTCGCCGTATGCTCCACGAAGATATAGCTCTAAGGGAGTTTATCAAAAAGAAGCTTCATCAAAGTGGAGTGGGCAAAATAAAAATGGAACGGGCCGGTAAATCTTTGCGAGTGGATATCCATACGGCAAGGCCAGGACTGGTGATTGGCAAGAGAGGTGCTGATATTGAAAATTTAAGAACGGACCTAGAAGAAATGACAGATCAGAAAGTCTTTATTAACATTATCCCCATAAAGAAACCTGAAATGGACGCTCAGGTTGTGGCTGAAGGGATCGCGATGCAGTTGGAGAAGAAGATGCCTTATCGGAGAGTAATGAAAAGGGCAATTTCGCGAGCAATGGAAAGCGGAGCAGGGGGGATTAAGGTATGCGTTAGTGGTCGCCTTGGTGGGGCAGAGATAGCCCGTACCGAGTGGCTAAAAGAGGGACGTATTCCCTTGCAGACTTTTCGAGCCGATATCGATTATGGCTTTGCCGAAAGCTTTACCACATATGGTCAAATTGGAGTTAAGATCTGGATCTTTAAGGAGGACGTTGGCGAACCTGCTCATACGGAAGAGAAGGAAAAAGTAGAACAGAGTCAAAAAGATGAGGTGAAGACAGATGCTAATGCCCAAGAAAGTTAAGTATCGCAAGGCGCAGCGTAGAAGGAGGAAGGGCATAGCTTTACGCGGAAATAGGATAAATTTTGGCGAGTTTGGATTACAGGCTCTTGAACCGGCTTGGCTTTCAGCCCAGCAGATTGAGGCTGCGCGAGTGGCTTTGACTCGCTCTTTAAAGAGAGGAGGAAAGGTTTGGATTAGAATTTTTCCGGACAAGGCGGTTACCAAGAAACCAGCAGAGACTCGGATGGGAAAGGGGAAGGGTGCCCCCGCCGGGTGGGTAGCTGTGGTCAAGCCTGGAAGGATCCTCTTTGAAATCGAGGGAGTCGGACGTCCTCAGGCAGAAGCCGCGATGAACTTGGCCAGTCATAAATTGCCGATAAGGACGGCATTTTTAGCAAGGGGAGAATGACAAAATTTCTAATGTTCGAAATGGCTAACGGGAAACGAAGATGAAAGCGAGCAAATTGAGAGAGCTGAGTGTGGCCGAATTGGAGCAGAAGTTGAACGAGACTATGCAGAAACTATTTCAGTTAAAATTCAAAAATGCCTCAGGTCAATTGAAGAATCCGCTGGAGATCAGGCTACTCCGCAGGGATATTGCACGGGTTAAGACAGTTCTGGCAGAAAGGGAACTGTCTAAAGAAAAAGAAGGCTAAAGGAGAAAGGATGGCAGAAGGTCAAGGAAAACGCAAGATCAGGATTGGTGAAGTGGTCAGTGATAGGATGGGGAAGACCAGAGTAGTAGTAGTGGAGAGATTGCTTAGGCATCCTCGGTATCAAAAAATTATCAAAAGAAGAAAGAAATTTATGGTGGATGACCCCAAGAACGAATTGCACATGGGAGACAAGGTGAGAATTGCTGAAACTAGACCCTTGAGTAAAAGGAAGAGGTGGCGAGTTCTGGAAATTCTGGAAAAGGCAGAGAGAGTCTAATATGATACAGATGCAGACGAGACTAAATATAGCTGACAATACTGGAGCAAGAAAAATTGCTTGCATAGGAATCTTAGGCGGAACTAAGAAAAGATATGCAAGAGTGGGCGATATAATTAGGGCTTCAGTAAAAGATGCTTTGCCAGACGCTACGATTAAGAAGGGGGAAGTTGTGAGGGCAGTGATTGTTAGAATGAAGAAATGGATTCGTCGACCTGATGGTTCCTATGTCAGATTTGACGAAAACGGTGCAGTAATTGTGGATGCTAACAACGAACCCAAGGGGACTCGAATTTTTGGGCCAATTGCTCGTGAGCTGAGAGATAAGGGATTCACTAAGATAATCTCTCTGGCTCCTGAAGTAGTATAATATTACATTATTCATATCATATGCCAGGAGAATTGATGTGTTGACAATCAAAAAGAAGGATAAGGTAGTAGTAAAGACGGGTAAAGACAAGGGCAAAAGTGGTGAAGTCCTGAAGGTGTTTGCCGAGACTTCTCGAGTAATAGTAAGCAAGATAAATTTTATAAAGAGGCATGCCCGGCCAACAGAGACCACGCCGGGGGGGATAACAGAGAAAGAATCTCCAATTCATATCTCCAATGTACAGTTGATTTGCCCTAAATGTAACCAGGCTACTCGAGTAAAGATAGACCATCTAAGTGATGGTAAGAAGATAAGGATTTGTCGAAAATGCGGAGAAATGATAGTGTAAGCAACTACCTAATTATAAATTATCATATATGAATTATGAATTTTGAATAAAACTTCGCTTTGGTTGGTCGCTTAAATCGTAATCTATAGGGCATAATTAATAATTCTTTCCTGAAGGAAAGAACGATGGCGAGATTAAGAGAATTATATAAGAAAAAGATTGTTCATCAACTGATGAAGCGTCTGAAATATGAGAATATTATGGAAGTGCCCAGAGTAGATAAGATAGTAATCAATATAGGTGTTTCGGCAGCAAAGGAGGATATCAAGGTTTTGGACGAAGCAGTGGAAGAGTTGGCAGCAATAACAGGACAGAAGCCTATTGTGACCAGGGCAAAAAAGTCGATCTCCAACTTCAAACTTCGTAAGGGAATGCCGATAGGCTGCAGAGTCACCCTCCATGGAACTATGATGTACGAGTTTCTGGACCGTTTGATTAATGTTGCAGCGCCCAGGGTTCGTGATTTTCGGGGAATTTCCCCTGATGGATTCGATGGCCAAGGAAATTATAATCTGGGAATTCAAGAACATATAATTTTTCCTGAGATTAATATGGATAAGGTCGGTAAAATCAAAGGAATGAACGTGAGTATAGTAACCACAGCCAGAAATAGAGATGAGGCATATGAGTTATTAAGTCTTTTCGGTATGCCTTTTCGAAAGAAGGGGTGATAGAATTTAAAAATAGTTTGTTCATCGCTTAAGAATATATGCTCGGGATTTGGTTCGCTCGCTGAGAATTTTTTGCTCTTCGAGCACCGCCAAAAATCTCAGGAGTTTCCCGAAATTCCCTTTGGTCAGTTTCGGCTAAACTCTAATCTTCGATTTTTGGCTAAAAATTCTAATGCTCACTACACCAAATCCCCTCGCATTAGGGGAAGAGGCCGTTCTCGTTTTTTGGCTGAAATTCCAAGAGTTTTTCACAAACTATTTTCAAATGTTGGGAATTAAGGGTAGATTCACACAAGGAGGAATTTTTTGGCAAAGAAAAGTTTAATTGCTAAGGCTAAACGGCCACCAAAGTTTATTACAAGAAAATATAACCGGTGCCATCTTTGTGGTAGGGCGCGAGGATATATACGCGACTTTGCGCTGTGCAGGATATGTTTCCGTAAATTGGCGCGCCAGGGGGAAGTCCCAGGAGTGATAAAATCCAGCTGGTAAAAGGAGGAAATAGATTGTCCATCTCTGATCCTGTTGCAGATCTGCTTACTAGGATTCGCAATGCCAATCAGAAGATGAAGGGGAAAGCGGATATTCCCGCATCAAAGTTAAAAGAGAAAATAGTAAAAGTTTTGAAGGAAGAAGGGTATATAGCTAACTATAAGTTTATCTCAGATCGCAAACAGGGGATTTTGAGAGTTTATCTCAAGTATGCCCCCAGCCAGGAGAAGATTATTAAGGGTCTGAGGCGAATTTCTCGGCCCGGGATGAGGGTTTATTGCAGGGCTGAAGAGCTTCCCAGAGTGTACAGGGGACTTGGTATAGCCGTTATTTCAACTTCTCAGGGAGTGATGACTGATAAGAAGTGTCGGGAAGCAAACCTTGGCGGAGAAGTAATCTGTTATGTTTGGTGAAAGGGATGTCTAGGATAGGTAGGAAACTGATTGCAGTGCCAGATGGAGTGGAAGTAAAAATAAGCGATGATCTCGTCGAAGTGACTGGTCCTTTAGGAAGACTAACCCAGAAAATTTATCCCAAAATAAAAGTTACCAAAAGGAATGGTCAAGTTTTTGTAGAAAGGCTTTCGGATAATAAATACTATCGCTCGCTCCATGGATTGACTCGCAGTCTTATTAATAATCTGATCATAGGAATAACCAAAGGTTTTCGGAAAGAACTGATTATTACAGGTATGGGTTATCGAGCACAGTTAGAGGGTAGAGTCTTAAATTTACAATTGGGTTATTCCCATCCTGTAAAATTTCCGTTGCCCGAGGGAATTGAGGTAAAAGTGGAGAAGCAGACGCAAATTGTCGTATCCGGTATTGATAAGCAACTGGTGGGTGAAGTTGCTGCTAAGATAAGGAGGTTCAGACCACCTGAGCCTTATAAGGGGAAGGGGATACGATATATAGGTGAACGGATCAAAAGGAAAGTCGGGAAAGCTGCCGCAGTAAGTGGTGAGGCTCCTAAATGAGGGAAATAGTTTGGTTTCTCGTTCGGTTCGTAGAAAAAGAAGACATCTGAGAGTAAGAAAGAAGGTTTTCGGAATGAGCTATCATCCTAGATTATGTGTCTATAGGAGCTTACGACACATTTATGCCCAAATAGTAGATGATCAGCTTGGTAAGACCATTGTGGCAGCCTCTACGCTCTCTCCTGAAATCAAGAAGAAAGTTGAGAAATTGAAGAAGGGCCAAGCGGCAGCTCTGGTGGGAGAACTAATCGCTGAGAAGTCGAAAGTCGTGGGTGTTAATAGAGTGGTGTTCGACAAGGGTGGATACGGTTACCATGGGAGAGTAAAGAGTCTGGTTGAGGCTTGCCGCAAAGGCGGATTAAAGTTTTGATAGAGGAGATAGATTGGCAAGGATGAGTGCAGAAGGGTTGGAACTGAAACAGATAGTTGTAAGTGTCAATAGAGTGGCTAAAGTAGTTAAGGGAGGTAAACGGTTTGGCTTTACCGCGCTGGTAGTTGTAGGGAATGGGAATGGTTATGTGGGATGTGGGATGGGCAAGGCGAAAGAAGTTCAAGCTGCTATTCAGAAGGGTACTGCAAGAGCCGAAAAGAACCTCATTGCTGTTCCCCTGAATGGCACCACAATTCCTCATGAGGTAATTGCTCGCTTTGGGGCTGGTCGGGTGCTGTTAAAGCCTGCTAGCCCGGGGACTGGGATAATAGCGTGCGGTCCGGTAAGGGCAGTAGTGGAAGCAGTGGGCATAAAGGATATTCTGACTAAATCGCTTAAGTCGAATAATCCGGTCAATGTAGTCTATGCTACAATGAAAGGACTTGAAAGTCTAAGGACGAAGGACAAAGTTGCAGAATTGCGAGGCAAAAAGATAGAAGAATTATGACCCCATTAGAAATTCCATTTCTAAAAGGGTAAAGGAAAAAGGAATGCAGTTGTCGAAACTCACTTGCAACATCGGCAGTAGACACAAGAAGAGGGTAGGTCGGGGCCCGGGTTCAGGCCACGGTGGCACAAGCTGTCGGGGAACTAAAGGGCAGAGAAGCCGATCAGGGGGAGGAGTACGCCTCGGTTTCGAAGGAGGTCAGATGCCACTTATTCGGCGTCTTCCCAAGAGGGGATTTACCAGGATCTTTAAGGAGGAGTATAACATAGTGAATCTTAGAAGTCTTGAGGAGAAGTTTAATGATAATGACGAAGTTACCCCTTCTAGCCTTAAAGAGAGGGGATTAATAAAAAAGGACTTGCCGATAAGGATTCTGGGAAGTGGGGAAATAACAAAAAGGTTGAAGGTAAAAGTGGCTGGCTTCAGCAAGAGCGCCAGAGAGAAGATTTTAAAAGCCGGTGGCACTGTTGAAATTTTAGCGAGATAGGAGAATTGGTAATGTTAAAGGGCCTGACTGATATTTTCAAAATACCAGAATTGAAGAAGAAGATACTATTTACTCTGGGAATTTTAGCAGTATACAGGGTGGGAGCAGCTATTCCTACTCCAGGAATCGATGCTTCAGCGTTGAAAGCTTTTTTTGAAACTCAAAGGGGAACTCTATTCGGCTTTTTAGATATGTTCTCCGGAGGGGCTCTCAACAGACTGTCTATTTTCTCTTTAGGTATTATGCCCTACATTAACGCCTCTATTATTATGTCTCTTTTACAGACAGCCGTTCCCTATCTTGAGAGACTGTCAAAAGAGGGAGAATTCGGTAGAAGAAAGATCACTCAGATAACTCGTTACAGTACAGTGTTCATAGCCGCTATTCAAGCTTTCGGATTGACTTTCTGGATGCAATCGATGAAAGCGCCAAATGGGGCTGCTATTGTCAAGAATCCTGGCCTTAGTTTCCAAATGATAACTATTTTGACTTTAATAACCGGGACTGTCTTTATTGTGTGGCTTGGAGAGCAGATTACGGAAAGGGGTGTGGGTAACGGGATCTCCCTTATTATCTTTGCCGGTATCGTAGACCGGTTGCCGGTAGCGGTGGGAAATGTCTTTCGTCTGTTCCGAATTGGAGAGATGCAACTCTATCACGTCGTACTTTTGGCAGCATTAGTATTTGCTATCACTGCCAGCGTAGTCTGGGTGGAACAGGCTCAGAGAAAGATTAGAGTAGAGTATGCCAAAAGGATTATTGGACGCAAGATGTATGGAGGCCAGAGCACATTCCTTCCTCTCAAGGTAGACCAATCGGGAGTAATTGCGGTCATCTTTGCTGTGGCTATAATGATGTTCCCAGCAACCGTTGCTCAATTCTTTCCCAATGTAGGCTTTATGCAGAAAGTTGGTGGCTTCCTGCGACCTGGCCAGTGGGCTTATACAGTTATGTATGGTGGTTTGATTATATTCTTCTGTTACTTCTATACGGCAATTACATTCAATCCCAATAATCTGGCTGAGAATATGAAGAAGTGGGGTGGTTTTATTCCGGGGATAAGGCCTGGACAACCGACAGCTTCCTATATTGACCGGGTATTGACCAGAATTACTCTGGCAGGCGCGTTATTTGTGGTCTGTATTGCGATTCTCCCAGAATATCCTATAAGCTGGGTTAATGCTCCTCGCAGTCTTGCCTATATCTTCGGAGGAACCGCAATATTGATTGTGGTCGGTGTTGGTTTAGACACTATAGGACAGATAGAATCTCATCTGATTATGCGTCATTATGAAGGATTTATGAAGAAGGGAAGAATAAAAGGAAGATACTTTAACATTAGGTAAAGCCCGTTAGAAATCAAAGATTTCTAAACTGCATAAACCTCGTTATAAACTTTGCTTTACAACCTTTGAATAGGATGTTTCTAACGGGGTAAAGTTCAAATGCGTAATTGAGATTTTTCGGTTATGAGATTGGTTCTTTTAGGTGCTCCTGGGAGTGGTAAGGGCACCCAGGCGAAGAGGCTTGCAGAAAAATATGGTCTTCCTCATGTTTCAACTGGAGACATCCTGCGAGTGGGTTTTGGAGAAGGGGCTTACATAGATAGAGAAACTCGAGAGGTTGTCCGCTCAGGTGGGCTGGTTCCTGACAGGATCGCTGTGGAAATCGTAAAGAAGAGATTGGAAGAAGAGGATTGTCGAAAAGGATTCATTTTGGACGGTTTCCCCAGGACACTTGCGCAGGCGGAATCGTTAAATGGTTTTTTCAAAGAGAGCAATAGGGCGATCGATCGCGTTATTTACTTGGAGCTAAGTGAGCAGGAGGCAGTTAAACGATTGAGTGGCAGGAGGATTTGTCCTCGGTGTGGAGCCACTTTCCATTTGGTCTTTAATCCACCACGTATTCCCGATTTATGTGACCAATGTAGGGCCAGATTGTCCCAGCGCGAAGATGATAGTGAACTCACGGTAAGAGAGAGGATGAAGACTTATCAGAAGGAGACATACCCTCTTATTGAATATTATCAAAGTCGTGGTCTCTTAGCGAAAATTGATGTCAATAGGGGCATAGAAGAAGTTTTCGAAGACTTATGTAAAGTGCTGGATGGTGGCAGTTGAAGGCGAAAAGGTTCGGTTAACTGTATATGATTATATTGAAGTCGGCCAAAGAAATAGAAAAAATGGCAAGAGGTGGCCAAATTACTGCCCAGGTCTGTCAGAAATTAACAGAAAGGGTAAAGCCCGGAGTAACTACAAAGGAGTTGGACAGAATTGCTTCCACGTTAATAAGAATGTATAGAGCCGTTCCAGCATTTCTGGGATTTCGAGGGTTTCCAGCCTCCATCTGTACTTCGGTTAATGACCAGGTGGTTCATGGGATTCCTGGAAGCTACAGGTTGCATGAGGGAGATATTATCAGCATCGACTTCGGAGTTCTTTACCTTGGTTACTATACTGACATGGCCGTAACTCTACCTGTGGGAAATATATCCGGAGATGCCCAAAGGTTGATACGGGTTACTAAAAGTGCTTTAACTTCTGGAATTACTCAAATGGTCCCGGGTAGAAGACTCTACGATATATCTGCAGTAATTCAAGAATGTGCCGAAATTAACGGGTTCTCTGTGGTCAGGGACTTAGTAGGCCACGGAATTGGACAGAAAATGCATGAGGAACCCCAAATTCCCAATTTTGGGAAGAGGTCTACCGGTCCCTACTTGAAGGCAGGAATGGTCTTTGCGCTTGAGCCTATGGTTAATATGGAAGGATATGGGGTAAAAACCCTTGAGGACCACTGGACAGTTGTTACTGCTGATGGGAGTTTATCTTGCCATTTTGAACATACTGTTGCAATTGCAGATAACGGCCCTGAGATACTTACGGAACTGCATTAGTTATTTTTGGGAGGGGCTATGCCTAAGGAAGAAAAGATTGAAGTAGAAGGGACAGTCATCGAAGCTTTACCTAATGCTATGTTCAGAGTTGAACTGGAGAATGGTCACCGAATTTTAGCTCACATTTCCGGCAAGATGAGGATGCACTTCATTAAGATACTGGCTGGGGATAAGGTTAAGGTAGAACTTTCTCCGTACGACTTAACTAGAGGAAGGATAGTTTATCGCCGTAAATAGAGGTTCTCAATGAAGGTAAGGGCGTCCATTAAACCGATATGTAAGAAATGTAAAATAATTAAGAGAAAAGGAGTAGTAAGGATAATCTGCACCAACCCAAGACATAAACAGAGGCAAGGATGAGGGGGAAAGGAGTAGCCTATGGCTCGTATAGCAGGAATTGAATTGCCTTCGCAGAAGAGAGTCGAAATTGGTTTAACTTACATTTATGGAATTGGGAAGAGTTCGTCCAATGAGATTCTCTATGAGGCAGGAGTCAACCCTGATACCAGAGTAAAGGAACTGACCGAAAGTGAAATTAACACCATACAGACAATAATCCAGAGGAATTTCAGAGTAGAAGGGGAGCTTCGGCGAATTGTTCAGGGGAACATTAAGAGATTGATTGATATCGGGTCCTATCGAGGTCTTCGCCACCGTCGTGGATTGCCAGCGCGGGGTCAAAGGACAAGGACTAATGCTCGTACCAAGCGGGGCAGAAGGAAGACAGTTGGTACTGTCAAAAAAGAGGCGAGGGAGGAGAAAGGATAAGATATGGCTGAGAAAAGAGCTACTCCACCCCAAAAGGTTTATCATAGGGAGAAATTGGGAAAGAATGTCCTTGAAGGCAGGGCATATATTCAGGCTACCTTTAATAATACCTTAATTACCATAACTGATAAAAGCGGAAACGCTATTGCACAGGGTTCAGCTGGAGTCTCAGGCTTTAAGGGAGCCCGTAAGGGAACTCCCTTCGCTGCCCAATTGGCGGCCACAGCTACTGCCAGAAAGGCAATTGAGCAGGGTATGAAGCAGGTTGCTGTCTTCGTGAAGGGACCCGGGTCGGGGAGAGAAACAGCTATCCGCTCCCTACAATCCGCAGGATTGGAAATTACCAGCATTAAAGACGTAACGCCAATTCCCCATGACGGTTGCCGCCCACCAAAACAGAGAAGAGTGTAAAGCATAATTATATAGCCTGTGGCAAAAGTCGGTCCAGGCTAATGGCTATACAGATTTCGAAAACCTGCCTGGTGCAGGCAGGGATCACGTAGATTTTTGCCACGAGTATTTAATCTGTGGAATATAAATCTTAATCGCTGTAATCAAGGGCGAAGTTTTGCGAACCCCTATAATTATCCGAAGGAGGTTATAGTGGCCAGATATCGAGGTCCAGTATGTAAATTGTGTCGCCGGGAAAATGTAAAATTGTTCTTGAAGGGAGAGAGATGTCTTACTCCTAAGTGTGCAATTGAGAGGCAGGGTTCTGCTTCAGGGGGACGTAGAGAGAGGGCCCAGAGATTATCCAAGTATGGGATGCAACTAAGAGAGAAACAGAAGGCCCGGCGAATCTCGGGAATTCTGGAAAAACAGTTTCGTAAATATTTTAAAATAGCAAGGCACAGGAAAGGGTTACCAGGTGAAGATCTTCTGAGGCTATTGGAATGTAGGCTTGACAATATCGTTTTTCGTCTCGGATTTGCTTCCTCTAGAAATCAGGCCCGTCAGTTAATCCGGCACCGACATATAAGAGTGAATGGGCGGTGTGTCAATATACCATCTTATCAGGTGAGGGTTGGTGACAGAATCTCTTTGGGTGAGAAGAGTAAAAACCTGGAAATTGTCAAGGTTGCGCAGGAAAAGGCTAAGGAGCGGGGCATTCCAGCTTGGATAGAATTCGACCAGTCGACCAATACCGGGACAATATTAGAGCTTCCTAAAAGGGAAGAGATTTCTATTCCAGTTCAAGAACAGATAATTGTGGAATTATATTCCAAGTAAAATTATGATTTATGAGTTATGAAGGAAAGCCCAGTGCAAATTTTTTTTGAATTTTAATTTATTGTAATTTGCAGATCATAATTCATAAATCATAATTCTTGAGGGGGGTAATATGAGGCTTAAAGATTTCGAGTTGCCAAAAAGACTTATCTGTGATGAAGAGACCAGCAGTGATAGTTATAGCAAGTTTACTGCTGAGCCGTTCGAAAGGGGGTACGGGCATACGATTGGGAATTCGCTACGCAGGATCCTGCTTTCGTCGTTGGAAGGTGCAGCAGTTACTGCGGTGAAAATTAAGGGAGCGATGCATGAGTTTTCCACGATCCCAGGAGTTGTTGAAGATGTTACTCAGATAATCTTAAATTTGAAGTCTCTCAGGTTCAAACTTTACAGTGAAGGGCCAGAAAGGATATATTTAAATGCAACAAAAAAAGGAGAAGTAATGGCAAAAGACATTAAGTTGAACAGTAACATCGAGGTGTTAAACTCAGCTGCCCATATAGCCACTCTCGACAGAGATACCAACCTGGAGATGGAAATAGAAGTTTCTAAGGGTCGCGGATACTTGCCTGCTGAGCAGAACCCCCACGCTGGTCAACAGCCGGGGATGATATCTGTTGATGCAATTTTTACTCCGGTCTTAAAAGTAAACTATAATGTTGAAAATGCGCGAGTGGGACGATCGATAGATTACGATAGATTGATTCTGGAAATATGGACTGATGGCAGCGTAAGGCCGGTTGATGCTTTAGCTTATGCAGGCAAAATTTTGAAAGATTCGCTGAATATATTTATCAATTTTGAGGAGCAACCCGAGGAGGAAGAGAAACCGCCGGAGAAAGAGAAGTCTGAGGAAGTCTTGGAGAGCGTTTTAGCTCTTCCGGTGAATATCATAGAGCTAACCGTCCGTTCTATAAATTGCTTAAATCGTGCTAAAATTAAGACTATCAGAGATCTGGTAAAACAAACTGAGGATAAATTACTATCCTTTCGAAACTTCGGTAAGAAGTCCTTAAATGAAATAAAGAAAAAGATTGCCGAATTGGGCAAACAGAAGAGGGTGGATCTATCCTTGGGAATGGTTCTCCCTGAAAAGTTTAAAGAGAAACAGAAGAAGTAAAGGAATCCACACATGCGTGAGGGAAGAGCCGGAAGAAAGTTGGGTCGCACTACAAGCGAGCGTAAAGCATTGTTGGTTAATCTTGCCACAGCATTATTCAGGCATGAAGAGATTATAACCACAGAAGCAAAAGCCAAAGAACTAAGAAGGTTCGCTGAGAAGGTGATTACTAGGGCAAAAAGGGGAGGCTTAAATAGCTTTCGAGAAGTAAAGAGGGAAATTAGAGATAAAGAGATAATAAAGAAAATATTTGAGACATTAGTACCGAGATTTAAGGAGAGGAAAGGGGGCTATACGAAAATTGTTAAATTGGGTTATCGACAAGGGGATAGGGTAAGGGTAGATTTGGTTAAGCTTTGCGGCCCTTTGGAGAAGTCGGAATAGAGGAGAAAGGATGTTTAATTTCCTTTTAGGGTTATTTTCCAATGATGTGGGTATAGATCTTGGGACATCTACTACGCTTGTATATGTGAAAGGGCAAGGTATTGTGCTCTGGGAACCTTCGGTAGTGGCATTCAGTCAAGATAATGGAGAGATTTTAGCGGTGGGTACCGAAGCCAAGAGGATGTTGGGGAAAACGCCTGCCAATATAACCGCTCTTCGTCCGATGAGGGATGGAGTTATTGCCGACTTTGAAGTAACACAGAAAATGATTCGACATTTCATAAAGAAGGTGCATAACCGACGGAGCTTACTCCATCCGCGGGTGGTGATTGGAGTTCCCTCCTGTATTACTGAGGTGGAAAAGCGCGCTGTTAGGGATGCTGCTGAACAGGCGGGAGCACGGGAGATACACTTGATCGATGAACCAATGGCTGCAGCTATCGGTGCTGAAGTTCCGGTTCAAGACCCAGCTGGGAATATGATAGTGGATGTTGGAGGGGGCACGACTGAAGTGGCGGTTATTTCCTTAGGGGCCATGGTGCTTTCCAGGTCAGTTCGAGTAGCTGGTAATGAAATGGATGAAGCCATTATAAGCTATTTTAAAAAGGAAAGGAATCTATTAATTGGAGAGAGGACAGCTGAAGAAACAAAGATCAGAATTACTTCTGCTCTGCCGCAGAAGGAAGAGAAGACAATTGAAGTTAAAGGTCGCGATCTTGCTAGTGGCTTGCCAAAAACTGCCAAGGTTTCTTCTCGAGAGATAAGCGAGGCAATGAAAGGCCCAATCAAGACAATTGTCACTCTGATCAAGGACACCTTAGAGGATACTCCTGCCGAGTTGTCTGCTGACCTTGTTGACCGGGGGATTATTATGGTGGGGGGCGGAGCTTTGCTCTCCGGGCTCCCTGAACTAGTAAGCAAAGAGACTGAACTTCCGGTCAATCTCGCCCCTGACCCACTAACCTGCGTAGTCTTGGGAGCTGGCACCTATCTGGAGGAACTGGAAAAATTAAAGCAAAGAAGATAAGAAACACAAGATTTATCTTACAATGGTGATTTAGGTGTTACTCAGCAAGAAACATAAACTGCTCAGGCTATTAATAGTTTATGTCTCAATTTCACTTCTCCTTTTGATCTCTAGAACGGGTCGGATAGTTGAAGTGGGTAGAGCCCTTTTCTTATATTTATTGGCTCCCAATCCCAGGATAGTAAGTAAGTTATTAAATGAGACTGGTCGAATTGGGGAGAGCGTATCTCGGCTCGTTTCTGCCCGTGAAGAGAATAAGACCCTCAGGGAGAGATTAAATTTTCTTCTCCGGGAGAGGGAGAAGCTCCAAGAGACCATTTCAGAGAATAAGAGATTAAAGAGAATCCTCAATTACCAACAAGAAGCTCCTTACAAACTGGTTTCAGCCAGAGTGATAGGATGGACTCCTTCCTTATTGCCTTCTGCTTTGCTCATCGATAGGGGAATAAATCATGGAATTGAAAAAGATGCCCCTGTGGTTGCTTGGCAGGAGGCTGGGAATCCATCGGATAATGGAATGGCGGTAGTGGGCAGGATTAGTGAGTCTGGCCCTGATATGAGTAAGGTTTTGTTAATAACTGATTCAAACAGCGAGTTGGCGGCTATGGTTCAGAGGAGCCGAGAGAAAGGAGTGATTGCCGGGATAGGGAATAGGTTCCTTTTGCTAAAATATCTATCTCCCACTGCGGACCTGAAAGTTGGTGACCTAATTATAACTTCCGGGATGGGAAGAATATTTCCGGCTGGACTGGCTATTGGCTCGGTTGAGGAAGTTTTAACCGGGGTGGGAGGATTAGAGAAGAGGGCTAGGGTGGTTCCCAGGTTAAATATAAATCAGTTAGAGGATATCCAGATAATTAGAAGATAATCTATAAAGGGTTGGTAGAATGAAAAGATATATCTTCTTTTTAATATCCCTCCTTCTATTTGTAACAATTCAGATTGTCCTTCTCCCTCGCTTGGCCATAAGAGATGTGACTCCCGACCTGATATTAATAGGAGTTGTCTACTTGTCGCTGAAGCATGGTCCTGCATTGGGGATCCCGATCGGTTTTTTTTTGGGCTCCTCCAGGACCTTTTTGCTTTTGGGCTTTTCGGGGCTAACTGTTTAATCAAGACCCTGATTGGCTTCTCTGTGGGAACATTCCAAAAAAGACTGGTTAGAGGGAATCCAATGGGCCAGATCTTTTTGGTATTTTTTGCCTGCCTTTTTCAGTATTGGAGTATGTATTGGTTAAAAATTTTCTTTGGTGAACCCCGACCTCAGGTACTGTTTTTTGTAGCAATTTTTTATCCCGTTTATAATAGTCTCCTGGCTCCTTTATTGTTTTGGATAATAGAACAATGGGAAAAGTTGTGGGGGAGAAGAGTTTATGAACCAAAGCGCAATCGATCAACAATTTGAGGCGAGACTTCAGAGATCTCTGGTGTGGTTTAGATATTTTATAATCGCCACCCTTTCGATTCTTTTCATAAGGATATTCAGCCTTCAAATAGTCAAGAAAGGGGAACTTTACAAGCTTTCAGAAGCCAACCGCATCCAGCTTTTTTTCGACCCTGCTCCCCGGGGAATTATCTACGACCGGAACGGGAAAGTTATTGTGGAGAATATAGGTTCGTTTTCAGTTCTCTTCTCGCCCACCAATTTGACTTGGGGGGAAACGGAAGAGATACTAAAGAAATTAAGCGAGATTCTAAATCTTAACTACGATTCGATGTTAGCAAAGGTGCGCTCTTCGATTCGCCAACCATTGAGTAGTATCCTTCTGGCTGAGAATGTTCCCCGCCCAAAGGTCTTCTGCCTGGCAGAGGAGAAAGTTAACCTTCCTGGTGTAAATATTGAGGTGGAACCTAAGCGCCATTATCTACACAGAAATTTCGCCAGCCATCTTTTTGGTCATCTGGGAGAGATTGGACCAAAGGAGCTACTGGCTCTATCTGGAGCTGGATACAAGTTAGGGGATATTATCGGGAAATCTGGCATAGAGAAGATTTACGATAATTTTTTGCGAGGCATGAGTGGTGGTCGACAAATAGAGATAGATGCTAACGGTCGCCACCTTCGAATAATTAACAACGTTTTGCCTGAGGAAGGCGATAGTTTAATTCTGACTTTGGATGAGAGAATCCAGAAGCTCTGTGAGGATTCCCTGGAGGGCAAAGCAGGTGCAATCTGTGCAATTAACCCTGCCAATGGTGAGGTCTTAGCCCTGGTGAGTAAACCCGATTTCGACCCCAATCTGTTTACCGAACGTCTCAGCCCATCTCGTAGTCGGCAGTTATTTACAGACCCAGGACTTCCCATGTTCAATAGGGTAATTCAAAGTCATTATGCTCCTGGCTCTCTATTTAAAATTGTTACAGCCATAGCTGCTCTGGAGGAGAAAGTCATCACTCCAGATGAGACTATGGACTGCCGAGGGAGCTTGAGAATCGGAGATAGAGAGTTCAAGGGTTGGAAAGAAGGAGGGCATGGGCGTCTGAACATTGTTCAGGCGATTGCTCAATCTTGTGATATATTTTTCTATCAGCTCGGTTTAAGAGTGGGTGCGGACAAGCTAGCAAAATATGCTCGGATGCTGGGATTGGGGAAAAAGATTGGCATTTCCCTTCCCTCAGAGGCAAGGGGTCTCATCCCGGATTCCACTTGGAAAAAGCTACATTTTGGTGAACAGTGGTATCATGGTGATACAGCTAATATGAGCATTGGTCAGGGTTATCTGGAAGTCACTCCTCTACAAATGGCAAGTTTAATCAGCCTGTTAGCTAATGGAGGTGTGATTTATAAACCTCTTATTGTTAAAAAAATAATCGATGGGTCGGGGAAGATAATTGACACTTTTCAGCCCAAAGTGGTTGCAAAGGCGAGAATTTCTTCCGAGACGCTCTCCATCATAAGAAAGGGACTCAGAGAAGCTGTTATCTCTGGCACTTCTCAGGCAGTAAAGTTTAAAAGATTGAGTGTGGCTGGCAAGACGGGAACTGCTGAGAATCCCCATGGGGAAGATCATGCCTGGTTTATCTGCTATGCGCCAGAAGAGGCTCCGAGAATTGCTTTAGCGATCCTGGTCGAACATGGGGGGCATGGAGCCAGTGCGGCTGCACCTCTGGCCAGACAGATATTGAATGGAGTATTTACTCTTGAAGGAGAGAAAGAGCCAGAGATTTTTGTCTATAAGGACTAAAGGTATATGCGCCTTAAAGATATTTCTGTAAGATTCGATTTCTATCTAATTTTAGCCATGATTCTCCTTATTGCCATTGGCTGCTTAATGATTTATAGTGCAATGTATGGAAGCCCGGCGAAAGCTCCTTTCTATGCAAGACAGGGTCTTTATGCTCTCCTGGGGATGGTAGTAATAATAGTTGTAATGGGGATAAATTACCAGTTATTCAACCAGTATGGGAAATGGATATACCTATTTTCACTTCTTCTATTGGTTCTAGTTCTATTCTTCGGTAAGAGTGTGCGTGGTGCGCGGAGTTGGCTTCCTATTGGCAATCTTACGTTTCAGCCAGCGGAGTTCGCCAAGCTCGGTCTAATTATTATGCTCGCTCACTACTTAAGCAATTACCCTGAGGCGATGAAAAGAATTTCTGGACTGATAGTTCCTTTCTTGTTAACTCTTACCCCTTTCGCACTTATCATGTTGCAACCCGACCCTGGTTCGGCTCTGGTCTTTCTGGCGATATTCTTGGTAATGTTATATCTTGGAGGAGCGAGGATAATCTATCTGATATCCTTTATCTCTATGGGAATTTTAGCTTTGGGGATTCCTCTTCTTTTGGCTCTCGACTCTCAAAATAAGACTTTTCTTTCCAGAATTTTCAGTAACTTTTCGTCCACTTTTGGCTTCATAATAATTGTCATGGTAGCTATTGGGTTTCTCTGTTATATCTTATCAAGGCTTAGGTTTCGTGTAAGGGTTAACCATTTTCTCTTCGCTTCCTTAGTCGTCTGTGGCGGAATTATGCTCTCCTATCCTCTAAAGCTGTTTTTAAAGGAGTATCAGAAGATGAGATTGGTCTGCTTCATTAAACCGAGCATCGACCCATTGGGTGCTGGATATCAGATAATCCAATCCCAAATCTCCATTGGTTCAGGTGGGTTTCTGGGGAAGGGGCTCTTAGCAGGAACTCAAGGGAAACTGGGCTTTCTTCCAGCGCAATATACAGATTTCATCTTCTCTCTTCTCTCGGAAGAAATGGGATTCATTGGTGCTGCCTTCTTGATTTTACTCTTCTCTATTTTGCTCTTGCGGGGAATAAGAATTGCATCCCTGGCAAGGAATCGCTTTGGAATCCTGTTAGCAGGGGGCATTGTTGCCCTCTTCCTTTTTCAGATTACTGTTAATCTGGGAATGACTATGGGAATTATGCCGGTTACGGGGCTCCCTTTACCTTTTGTCAGCTATGGAGGCTCCGCTCTGATTACTTTCATGGCTGCGGGGGGTATTCTTTTGAACATTTACAGTCGCCGCTTTATGTATTGGTGAGAAAAAAATTTACTTCTGGAGTTAGAATTTGGAAAGGACTGTGCTGGATGACATTTTACCCCTTGTTTCTAAACCGGGCAGGTATCTGGGTAATGAGTGGAACGTGGTTCATAAAGATTGGGAAAGCGCCCAGGTAAAAGTTGCTTTATGTTACCCTGATATCTATGAACTGGGCATGTCTAACCTGGGATTGCAAATTCTCTATTCTATAATTAACCAGAGGGAAGACTCACTTGCCGAAAGGGTCTATGCACCGGGGTTAGATATGGAAGAAATATTAAAGGGGAGAGGAATTCCCCTCTTCTCTCTTGAGTCGAAAAAGCCTCTCAAGGATTTCGATATTATTGGTTTTACTTTACAGCATGAATTATCTTATACCAATATTTTGAATATATTAAATTTGGCAAAGATTCCGCTTCGTTCCCAGAACCGAGATGGAAAATTTCCCTTAATAATAGCGGGCGGTCCTTCTGCTTCTAATCCTGAACCCTTGGTAGATTTTATTGATGCTTTTGTTCTGGGAGATGGGGAGGGGGTGATAGAGGAGATTATAGAAACTTATAAGAAGTATAGGGGAAGTGGGATCCTTAAAGCACTGGCAAAGATTCCCGGGGTCTATGTGCCATCGTTATATGAAGTAAATTATAGAGAAGATGGCACTATCGGAGGGATAGATAGGAAGGAAGCCGGAATACCAGAGAGGATAGAGAACAGAGTGGTAGATCTGGAGACCTCTCACTATCCTCTGGCGCCTCTGGTACCGTTAATTGATATATCGCAGAATCGGTTGAACTTAGAGGTACAGCGAGGCTGTCCCCACAGTTGCCGTTTCTGTCAAAGCCAAGCGGTATATGGACCCTGCCGGGTAAGGTCCAAGAAGAGGTTGCTCGAAATTGCTGAAGTCTCCTTGAGATCCACGGGTTATGATGAGATATCTCTGACCTCCCTTTCATCTACCGATTATCCTGGAATTGAGGGACTCATTGGCGAATTCTTAGCTCACTATGAAAAGAATCACACTTCCATCTCTTTGCCTTCTTTAAGACCGGATAAGTTTTCCCTCGATCTGGCAATCCGGATTCAAAAGGTTAGGAAGACGGGATTAACTTTTGCTCCGGAGGCTGGAAGTGAAAGATTACGCAGATTAATTGGTAAGGAAATTAGTGATGAAGATTTCGTTTCTGCCATTTCCCAGGCCTATAACGCTGGTTGGAGGCTGGTGAAATTATACTTTATGATTGGTCTACCTACTGAAGAGAAAGAGGATATTGAGGCGATAATAAAACTGGTAAAAGAACCAAAGAGAAAACACAAGAACTTAAACTTTAACATAACCATTGCTCCATTTGTTCCCAAACCGCACACTCCTTTTCAATGGCTCCCAATGGAGAAGCTTACAGAATTGAGAAGGGAAAAGGATTATCTTTCTCGCCGACTTCCCGCGCAGATTAAGGGTCATACTGTGGAATCCTCTTTCTTAGAAGCTGTCTTCAGCCGGGGAGATAGGAGACTGGGCATGGTTCTGGAAAAAGCTTGGGAAATGGGTTGTGAATTTGATCAATGGAAAGAACATTTTCGTTTCAATATCTGGGAGGAAGCTTTCTCTCATTGTTCTGTTGACCCGGAGTTCTATGTCTATCGAAAGAGAGACCTTGGGGAAATACTGCCTTGGAGCCATCTCATTTACGATAGAAGTAGACTCCGTTAGAAATGGAATTTCTAATGGGGTAAAGAATCTTTGATGAAAGACACCATTTTGGACAATGCCCGCAAAAGCGCATAATGGATAGTGTTCAAAGAGTCAGAATAGAATATAGCAAGAAGGAGCCCATACGCTATATTGGACATCTGGACTTAATGCATACGTTCTTTCATGCCCTCAAAAGAGCTAATTTACCTGTGAGTTATACTCAGGGATTTAATCCTCGAATTAAGTGCTCTTTTTCACCTGCCCTCACTTTGGGATTCGAAAGTGAAGCTGAATATATAGAACTATATCTGGATAAGAAAATCGATATTGCCAGTTCGATAGATAACATACAGAAAAATTTGCCCGAAGGTCTGACTGTTCACGATATGAAAAGACTTCCCTTGTTCGGTAAATCCAGTAATGGAAAGATAAGAGGGGTTGCATATAGAATTAACCTCCACCAATTTTCTGGGAAGTCCACAGTTTCTGCTCCAGCAAGTAAGAAAGAAATAGAAGAAAGGATAAGGAATCTTCTGGATAGAGGAGAGATCTTCGTTACAGATAAGAGGGGGAGGAGAGTAAATGTCCGCCCTCTAATTTTGAGTATAGAAGTGGATAGAGACTGGAGCATCAGACTCTTGCTGAAGACAAGAGGAGGATTCAATCTCAATCCCAGAATAATAATCAAGACACTTCTGGGAGTTGAGGAGGAGAAGTTAGCTTTTGTCGAGTTTACCAGAGAGAAATTCTTATTCTGGTAAAAACCTGTCAAGGAGAAAATTCTGTGAGAAGGGAAATATTAGTTGAGGTAGCTGAAGATGAAGTGAGAATTGCTCTGGTTGAAGATGGCCATCTCGTCGAGTTATTTATTGAGAGAACAGAGGAGAAGAGTATAGCAGGAAATATCTATCAGGGCAGAGTTGTGAACGTTCTTAAAGGACTTAGGTC
Source organism: bacterium (assembly GCA_046759165.1). Classification (GTDB taxonomy): domain Bacteria; phylum UBA6262; class WVXT01; order WVXT01; family WVXT01; genus JBHIBS01. The sequence goes on from JBHIBS010000012.1 coordinate 24,178, forward strand.
TGCCTTTCTGGATTTAGGATTGGAAAAGAATGCTTTTCTCCCCTTAGTAGATCTTCCACCGGATAAGAGACAGATAAAGAAGGGCGATCGTTTATTGGTTCAGATAATAAGTGAGCCGATTGGAAATAAAGGGGCTAAGGCCACAGCCAAGATAAGCCTTCCCGGAAGGTATCTTGTGTTCATGCCCAATGTGGAGCATATCGGGATATCAAAGAAAATCCTCGATGATGAGGAACGGAGGAGATTAAGAGGAATAATTAAGGAGATTACTCCGCCAGGAGCAGGATTCGTTGTTCGCACAGAAGCCAGCGGTCATCATGAGAAGGATTTGATTCGCGAATGTAAGTATCTTTTGAATTTGTGGCAGATGATAAACAGAGAGAAAGAAGCAATTGGCGAGGGGTATCTTGTTCACAAGGCATTTGGTCTAATCTTTTATGTAGTGCGAGAACTATTTACTGAGGAAGTAGACCGTCTAATCATAAATTCCCGGGCGGAGTATAAACAAGTGAGAAGTTATGTGAAGATGATGGATCCTCATCTTCTGAGGAAGCTAGGTCTCTATAAGAAGGAATCACCACTTTTTGAGGTGCACAATTTGGAAAGTCAAATGTCCAAAGTGAAAGACCAGAAAATTCTATTGCCTTGCGGAGGATCCATTATCATTGAGCAAGGGGAGGCTTTGACTGCGATTGACGTCAACACAGGCAGGTTCGCCGGGGGGAAAAGTCCGGAAGAGACAGCCTTCCTCACCAATTGCCAGGCAGCTGAGGAGATTATGCGTCAGGTACGCCTTAGGAACATTGGGGGACTGATCATTATAGACTTCATTGAGATGAAACAGAAAAAATACAGAGACAAAGTTATGAATATTCTACGCCAACAGTCTCTAAGGGATAGAGCGAAGATGGATTTGCTACCCATTACCAAGCTGGGACTGGTGGAAATGAGCCGTCAGAGGAGAAGGGAAAGCATCATTAATACACTTTGTCAACCCTGCCCTTACTGTGAAGGCAGCGGATTGGTATTTTCAGAAAAGACTATGTTTATAAAGATCAAGAAAGAAATTTTAAGGACTGCAACCCAAACAGAGAATAAATATCTTAATATCTTTATGAATCCCAGAATTGCCCCCCTGTTTGATGGGAAGAGAGTAGAGTACATTTCTAAAATAACTGGTAAGAGGATAAGAATCAGACCCGATTATAAGCTACACATGGAGGAGTTCAAGATCACCCCGTAGAAACGATTTTTTTGTTTCCGGCAGTGAGCTTGCCACTTTTCTCCCTCTTCCTTTCTTCCCAGAGAGGGTCATAGATACTGTGAATTTCCCGACTATAGGAATTGAGACCCTCGGCAATCTCCCCTCTCAGTAACCCATCTCCGTCGTCTGTAGCTCTGGCACCATAGCTATTAACCAGTTTTCTTAGCACCCATGGCTGGTCGATAATCATACAGGGCGTCAGGAGGTTATCGCTGTAGGAATGTGCAGCCTTTCCAGCTTGTTGCATTCTCCTTATGGCTTTAAAGAAAGGCGAGTTCATTACTTCCCAGAGAGTTTTGCCGTGAATGTTATCCACAGCAAAATGGACAAAAGCACAGGGTTCTACATCTCCTTTATTGTTAATATGCAGGAATAACCTTCCGGCAATGCAACCTTCCACGTGTGGTCCGTCGTTCCAGAAATCTCCTATAAAGATCTCCTTAGTATCTCTCCACTTAGTCACCTTTTGTCTCAATCTATTTCTCTGTTGGGGTGTGGGCATCATTTCCAGATCTGGTTCCTTTCCTATGGGAACGTACTGAAAGTACCAGCCAAGATAACAACCTTTTTCTACCATAAGCTCAACGAACTCATCGCTAGTGAGCACATCTGCATTCTGCCGTGTCATTGTGGCCGAAAAACCGAAAATACATCCTTCCTCGCTCAAATTATCCATTGCTTCCATAATTTTCTTCCAGACACCTTTGCCCCGACGGCTCTCGGTCTCTTTTTCGAAGCCTTCCACACTGAGATTTACCTCGACATTTCCTAAATCTGCCAGCCTCCTGGCTGTTTTTCTATCTATGAGTGTCCCGTTGGAATAGACTTGGAAATACGCATCATCGTGCTTTTCGTATATATAGAACATATCTTTTCGCAAAAACATTTCTCCTCCCTGCGTTGTGATAAAATATATCCCCAGATCTTTAGCCTCTAAAATTATTCTATCTATGGTTTCGAAGGGGAGGTCGTTTTCTGTTGAGTATTCTCGCGTGGAGCATCCCGCACAATTTAAGTTACAGCGCATAGTGGGGCTCAAAACTAAGAAGAAGGGAGGTCTGACCCCCTCTCTTAATTCTATCTCCTCTCTTTTCCCACTTCCCACAAGGATATTATTAATAAAGAAATTCTCGACGAGCTTGTTTACACATTTTTTGTTTGGACGGGAAAGTAACTTCTTACCCACTTCTATAGACGGATGGCCTGATTCAAAAATTTTTATTAAATTTCCGATTTTCTTTTTATTATCCAAGTCTCTTGGCAACTTCCGTGCCAATCGAAGCATGGTGACCAGATTCCTGTCGGAGGCCTTTGGCACTAGCTTGAGGATCCTTCTTATAAGTTCTTTTTGACTATAGCTTTTAATTTTTCTTTTTGTCTGTTCAAGGATATACATCAATATCCCTTATCTGACCATATCTCATTTTCGTTGAGAGATATTTCGTAGAACGAAATATTCAATTGTATTATAACTTAGTCAAGCAATTTGTCAAGAAAAAATTGGAGCTTTTTTCGTTATATTGTGTAGTAGCGCTTGACAAAAAGGAAATAAATATATAAAATTTACATAAATTTCATCTGGGGCGTAGTTATGTATGCGGTAATCGAGACTGGTGGGAAACAGTATAAGGTGGAAGAAGGGTCGGTGGTGAGTATTGAGAAGATTAGTAAAAAACCTGGAGATATTATCGAATTGAGCAATATCCTCCTATTGGTAAATGGTGAAAGAGTAGAGGTAGGAAGACCCTACCTTGATAAAGGAACGGTATTAGTAGAAGTCAAAAGACATGTTAAGGGAAAGAAAATTATAGTTTTTAAGAAACGGCGGCGGAAAGACTATAAGAAAACACTCGGACACAGACAACAACATACGGAAGTAAAAATAAAAGAGATAAAGATAGTCTGACTTCAAAAGGTGGTGGATTTTATGGCTCACAAGAAAGGACAAGGTTCCACAGGAAACGGCCGAGATAGTGCAGGACGGAGATTGGGAGTGAAAGCTTGTGCCGGTGAATTTGTATCGGCAGGTAGTGTCTTAATTCGTCAAAGAGGTACGAAATTCTATCCGGGAATTAATGTAAGCAGGGGAGGTGATGATACCCTGTTTGCTTTGATTTCGGGGCGGGTTAGTTTTGAGCATTTTGGCAAGAGAAGGAGACGGGTCAGCGTTTACCAGTAGAGAATCTTGAGAGACCGGAAGTAATCTCGGTCTTCAGGAAAGGCTTGTATGTTCGTTGATCAGGCTAAAATATTTGTGCAAGCCGGAAATGGGGGCAATGGCTGTGTCTCCTTTCGACGCGAGAAGTTTATTCCTCGTGGCGGTCCAGACGGAGGGGATGGTGGGAAGGGTGGCAACGTCCTTATTGTAGCATCTTCCGGCATGAAGACTCTCCTCGATTTCTCTCGCCAGCCCCATTATCGAGCCCAAAATGGGGCACACGGGTCAGGAAACAATCGTTCCGGGAAGGCGGGATCAGATCTGATTTTAAAGGTACCTTGGGGAACCCTTGTCTACAAGGGAGAGGAAGTAATCTGTGACTTAGTGAATGAAGGACAGAGTGTCATTGTGGCACGTGGCGGTCGGGGTGGAAGGGGCAATGCGAAGTTCAAGTCGCCCTCGGAGCCTCTCCCACGCTTTGCCAAAGAAGGTGAGGTTGGAGAGAGTGCTACTTTAAGATTGGAATTGAAGTTGATTGCCCAGGTGGGCCTTCTCGGCTATCCCAATGCCGGAAAGTCAACTCTTCTCTCAGCTATTTCCAGTGCCCGTCCAAAGATTGCCGATTATCCCTTCACTACTTTAGTGCCAAACCTGGGACTATTACGGCTTGGCGAGGGCGAGAGTTTCGCAGTGGCAGACATTCCGGGACTAATTGCTGATGCCCATAAAGGTAAAGGTTTGGGTGACCAATTCCTGCGCCATATCGAAAGGACTGAAGTTTTGGTTCATCTGGTTGATATTCAGGGCTATGAAGGAGCGAGTCCTTTTGATAATTATATGGCAATTAATGCAGAATTGAAAGCTTTCAATCCCAAACTATTGAAGAAGCCGCAGATAATCGTTGTTAATAAAATGGACATTCCCTCCGCATCAACCAAATTAAGGACTTTTCGTTCCAGGATTAGAAAGAAGGTCTATCCCATTTCAGCCCTTACCAGGGAAGGCATAAAAGAACTACTTCATGCGATTAGGAGAAGATTGAAAAAGTGAAGAAGAGAATAGTGATAAAGATTGGCACCACTGTTTTAACCAAACCTTCCGGGGTTATCAATGAGGTCACTATAAAGAGGATTGTGGACGATGTGGCGGAACTCCTCAACTCAGGTGCGGAGGCAATCATTGTGACTTCTGGTGCAATTGGCGCGGGCCTGGGGAGGTTGAAATTGCAGGGCCGCTCCATCCGCGAAAAACAGGCACTGGCCAGTATTGGACAGGGCCATCTCATGAGTATATACGAGAAATTTTTCAGGAAGCATAATCGCCTGGTGGCTCAGGTTCTATTGACCAGCGACGACCTCGCCCAGCGGCAGAGGTATCTCAATGCCAGAAATACTCTGTTGACGCTTCTCGGCCTGGGTGTGGTTCCTGTGGTAAATGAGAACGATACAGTTGCTGTGGAGGAAATTAAATTTGGAGATAATGACAGGCTTTCAGCACTGGTGGCCAGTAAGGTGGAGGCTGATCAGTTGCTGATTTTGACCGATGTCGATGGCTTCTTTTCTGCAGATCCCCGGGCAGAAAGGAAAGTGAAATTAATAAAGGAAGTGGAATCGATTACACCCGAGCTGGAGGAGAAGGCTAGTGGGAGGGGAAGCCAGAGAGGAACTGGGGGAATGGTAACGAAGCTTGAGGCAGCCAAAATTGCCACTGCCAGCGGCATTACAATGTATGTGGCAAATGGTAATAGAAAAGAAGTCCTCAAAAAGATCTGGAATGGGGAAAACCCGGGAACAAAATTTCTACCTGCAAAGGAGAAAATAGTATCCCGTAAACGCTGGATAGCTTTTGATACTAAAATGGAAGGGAAGATTGCTGTTGACGAGGGAGCCAGGGATGCGCTCCTGAGAAGAGGGAAGAGTTTGCTGCCTTCGGGGATTAGTTCGGTAGAAGGTAGATTTAATCCGGGAGCCTGTGTGGCCGTAGTGGATATGGAAGGAAAGGAATTCGCTCGTGGATTGACTTCCTATTCATCTGATGAGATAGAAAAAATCAAAGGGAAGAAGTCCTCCCAGATAGAGAAAACTCTCGGCTATAAGGATTACGATGAGGTGATACATAGGGATAACCTGGTTGTCTTAAGAGAGTAGTATGGGATCTTCAGTGCCAAATATCCTTTTTGGCGGAAGGGCAGTTTGTTCGTCTCTGGCAATTTTTTAACGCTGCGGAAGCCATCTCTCCTCAGGCGCAAAAGCACACTCGTTCCGACTATATCGGAACTCGGACGAGCTTTTGCTTAATTAGAGATATAGCCCAGATGGTTTCTTCGCTAAAAATTGCAATGTTTCTCACAAACTGCGCCTTAGCCCAAAGTTGTGGAGGGAAAAAGGGTCCAATTTTTGTTGACAAACCCTTGAAGATAAAGTACAATTAAATAAATTCGCTTGCTGAAGGTGAAATTTATGAGGGGAAAAGAAATTAAAAAATACGCTTCGAGAATGGATGATGTATTGCCAGTTTTGGTCAAGAATTTTCAGGTTCCCCGGCTCCCTAAATTGTATGGTACTGAAGTTACTTTGCCACAATATTTTGCCCTGACCACCATAACTCGAAAAGGCAAATGTATGGTAGGAGAATTAAGCAAATTATTGGGAGTTAGTGTGAATACTGTAAGTGAACTTGTTGGTCGCCTGGTAAAGAAGCGCTTCGTTAAAAAGGAAAAGGATGAGAAAGACCGGCGCAGAGTCCATATTCATCTTACCCAATTAGGAAAGAAAATCATTCGCAAGGTTGATTATTGGAAAAAGAGGCACATCAAGGGAATTTTAAGAAACTTGACCGAAGATGACTGCCGCGTTTTGATTCAGATAATGGAGAAAATGACCGGCACTCCTCAAGAGTTGGGAGAAGCCAGAAGGCTATAAATTTTTCAAAAAATAGTTCGTATGCCGAAATATTAAACTATATTAAGGGGGTAAAGTAGGATGAAATTCAAGACTTCGGATTTAGTCAATAAATTATTGTTAGCCGGATTAGGTTTAGCCACCTTGACTCAAGAGAAGGCAAAAAAATTGGTAGAACAGTTATTAGGAATAGAAAAAATAGGCAAGGGAGAGACTTCTGCTTTCGTGGAAGAACTGGTGAAAAGAGGAAGACAGACGCAGAAGAAGTTAGAAGACTTAGTGAAGAAAGAGGTAACCAAAATCCTGGCAAAAGTTAACTTTGCTTCTAAGAAAGATATAACAGAACTTAAAAAAAGAATTGAAAAACTTGAGGCAAAAAGGAGATGATGCGCAAATTGAATCTATGCCTACAACAGGCACGAATTCAAATCGCACTGGAGTTCTCCCGAAAGGGAGGGATGACCTTGCTTTCGCAAGGACTCCAAATGAATTTTGTAAAAAGGAGGTAGAGAAAAGATGAGCAGAGTCATTCAAAAAATTAAGAATTTAGCGATTGAGCAAATAGCCAATCAGGCTATTAAGTTGATGGCTAATTGTTCTGATGCAAACTTAGTCAGGTTCGTCTCTCTATTGGAAAAGATTGCTGAGAAATCAAACTCCTCGCGGCGCAAAGGAGAACTCAAATTTGCCAGGAAGCTATTTGAGACCAGGCACCCTTTGACCCAATGGATGAAGAGAATAGGTAGTGAATTGAATCCGAGGTGCAGAGACCAATTCATTAGACTTGTTATTGTGAAAAGTCACTTTACAAATCAAGAAAAGAGAAATAGTTTCAGAGAGAAACATGGCTTTTTCGCGCCTACCCAACTGGTTATCAGCCCGACAATGAGGTGCAACCTTCGGTGTGAGGGTTGCTGGGCTGGGAGCTATGCGGCGGTTCCGGATATGGAAATGGACTTGTTAGAGAGGATTATTGTTGAGGCGAGAGATGAGATGGGTATTCATTTCTTCACTATTACTGGCGGTGAACCATTCATTAGAAAAGAGTTGCTTGACCTTTATGAGAAGTTCTCCGACTGTTATTTTCATATTTACACAAATGGACTTTTAATCAGTGAGAAGGCTGTAGAGAGGATGGCGAGATTGGGAAATGTAGCTCCTATGATAAGTTTGGAAGGAGGCAGGGAAACTACGGATGCTAGGCGAGGTAAAGGAGTCTATGACAAAATTACGGCCACCATGAAAATGTTACGGGATAAGGGAATATTTTTTGGGTTCTCAGTTACTGAGACCAGATATAATGCCGAAGAGGTAAGTAGTGACGCTTTCATTGATGAGATGCTAAAGCTGGGATGTTTTAATGGCTGGTATTTCCAGTATATTCCCATTGGCTTAAACCCGAACCCTTCTCTTATGATAACACCAGAGCAGAGAGATATGCTGCGCAAGAGAATATATAAATTCAGAAATACCAAGCCTATCTTCGTCGTTGATTTCTGGAATGACGGTCCTGCTATTAATGGCTGTATGGCAGGGGGCAAAAGATATTTACACATTAATTGTCAAGGAGATGTGGAGCCCTGTGTGTTTGCCCATTTCGCTTGTGACAATATAAAAGAAAAAAGTTTAACAGAAATACTGGAATCTCCATTTTTTACAGCTATCAGGGAAGGCATTCCTTATGATGGAAACACTCTGCGTGCTTGTATGATTGTTGACCGACCAGAGTTCCTCCGCGAATATTGTAGGAAATTCAATGCCCATCCTACACATAAAGGTGGAGAGTCGATTATTGACCAGTTAAGTGGTGAAATAGACAAGTATGCTCAAGGAATTGCCAAAATTTATAATAGAGCCTGGCAAGAAGGTGATTGGATAAAACTCTTCTACCTTAGAGAGCGAAAAGAAGAAGTTGAGGTAGATTTAGACACCTCGCAGACTTTATCCCTACAAGAATAGAGGAGATTAATTTCTGGCATGCGAAGCAAAATACTTTTCTTCTACACTTCTCAGGATTCCGGGCACCATAGGGCAGCCCGGGCTATAGAGACGGCGTTCAGGCCATATTCTGATGTGGAAACTTTAGCATTAGATTCTATTAAATGCGCTTACCCAAGAACGGGGAGAATGATGATTAATTGGTACCCGAAAGTTATCAGAAAGATGCCTCAGATCTGGAGGGCTCTCTATGACAATCAGGACCTTGCCGATGCCATGAGAGACGTCCGGAAGGTCATGAATCGGCTATATTTTGCAAAGATGGAGAGGATACTGGAAGAGCATAAGCCCAATGCTATCATTTGCACCCAGGCTGCTCCCTGTCATGTAGCAGCTGCTTATAAAAAGGAGAAGGGAAACGGCCTTCCCCTGGTGGCTGTTATTACTGACTACCTAGTTCACCCCTATTGGCTTCATGACCAAGTAGACCTCTACATTGTACCAACAGAGGAAGCAAAGGAGACTCTCATAGAGAGAGGTATTCCTGGGGGAAAGATTAAGGAGATAGGTATTCCTATCGACCCCAAATTTGTGAGTTCTTATGATAAACTGAAAAGGAGGTCGGAATTGGGGCTGGCTCGCGAGGTGACTACGCTGTTAATTACAGGGGGGAGCCGGGGTATGATTCCTGTAAAGAAGATTCTGAGGTTACTTTCTCAAGTGAATGCTCTATTTCAGGCAATTATGGTTGCGGGCAGAAACAGGAGGCTCTGGCTGAGAGTAAAGAGAATGGAGAGAAACCTGGCGTTTACAACTAAAGTGCTGAGTTATACCGAAAGCATGGATAGCTTGATGGATGCCAGTGACCTGATAATTACCAAGCCTGGCGGGCTGACTATTGCCGAAGCATTAGCCAAGGGTCTACCGCTAATTATTGTTAGACCGATTCCTGGTCAGGAAGAGAGAAATGGTCGCTACCTAATTGACCAAGGGGCAGCTTTGGCAGTAGACCATCTGAAGGAACTGCCAGAAGTTATGGAGGAGTTATTGTTATCTCCCCTGAAGATAGAAGAGATGAGCCGAAAAGCTCAAGTCTTAGCAAGGCCGAAGGCAGCTGAGGAATCAGCGAGAGCAATCATGGAACTCGTGGAGTGAATGGATGAGAGCATTGGTAACTGGTGGTAATGGATTTATTGGTAGCCATCTGGTGGAAGCATTAAAAAAGAGGGGCTACTCGGTTACTTGCCTCATCAGGAAGACGAGCAATCTTAAATGGCTCAAGGGCTTGGATGTAAAATTTGTTTATGGAGATTGTACAGAAAGAGAAAGTCTGTATGAGGCAGTAGAAGGTGCGGATTATGTCTATCATCTGGCAGGAGTAGTGAGGGCTGTCGATCGAGAGACTTACTACGGGGTGAATTTTCTGGGAACAAGAAATTTACTTGAAGTATGTAATAGAATAAATCAAAAGATAAAGAAGTTCGTATACCTCTCCAGCCAGGCAGCGATGGGGCCGATTAGTCCTGAGGGTGAAGGGGATTGTCATCCAATCACTGATTATGGCAAAAGTAAACTTAAGGGAGAAATTGTGGTTCATAATTATAGTGAGAGATTGCCAGTCTTGATTATTAGAGCGCCGGCAATTTATGGACCTCGAGACAAAGATATCTACACATATTTCAAGTTTCTTAAGAGAGGAATAAAACCTGTCCCGGGGAATGGAGAGGGGCATATGCCCCCACTCTTCTATGTTGGGGACCTGATAAAGGGGATGATCTTAGCGGCAGAAAGAGAAAGTTCGAGTGGCGAAACTTACTTTTTTGCAGATGAAAGGTCCTATTCCTGGAAAGAAGCTGCTGATAAAGCAGCCCGGGCACTGGGAGTAAAAGCAATCAAGATAAACATACCCGGTTGGCTCATTTCGGCATTTGCTTTTTTGTCAGAGTTCTCCTCAGGAATAACCCATAGGCCAGCTTTAATTGACAGGCAGAAGGCGAAAGAGCTACTCCATGAAGGATGGTTCTGTGATATAAGTAAAGCAAGAGAACGTCTGGGTTTTAAGCCCAAGTTTAGCCTGGAGGAGGGACTGAGGATAACTGCCGGTTGGTACAAAGATAATGGTTGGCTCTAACTGAACGAACAAATATTACACAGGAGGGAGAAATGGATATTTTCGAAAAATGCGCCAAATTTACAGCTGCCAGGGAGGTAATGGCCGGTGGCTATTATCCCTATTTCAATACAATTGAATCTGCTCAGGACCCGGAAGTCATTGTCAATGGGAAACCAATGATTATGATTGGCTCGAATGACTATCTGGGACTCACCACCCACCCCAGACTCAAAAGGGCAGCAGCCAGGGCTTTGAGAAAATATGGGACAGGTTGTACTGGTTCGAGGTTCTTGAACGGGACTTTCGATATTCACGAGGAACTGGAATGCAAGCTGTCTGAATTTGAAGGAAAGGAAGCAGCTCTCTTTTTTACTACGGGATTTCTCACCAACTTAGGCACTATTGCTGGCTTAGTGGGAAAGGATGACGTGGTTATCACTGATAAACTTGACCATGCCAGCATCGTTGACGGCTGTCGGCTCTCATTTGGTGAGACGAGGAGGTTCAGGCATAATAATATGGAAGATTTGGAGAGGACTCTGGAGTCCATTGATCACTCGCGAGGTAAATTCATTGTGGTGGATGGAGTGTTCAGCACGGAGGGAGACATTACTAATCTGCCGGAGATAGTGAGGTTGGGCAAGAAGTCTGGAGCCAGAGTTATGGTTGACGATGCCCATGCCATTGGCGTTTTGGGGAAAGGTGGTAGAGGTACAACCGAGCATTTTGGTTTACAGGATGAAGTGGACATCATAATGGGAACTTGCAGTAAGTCTCTGGCCTCTATTGGAGGATTTGTCGTTTCTTCTGAAGAGGTGATTCACTATTTGAAGCATCATGCACGGGCATTGATCTTTAGTGCCAGCCCTCCACCGGCTTCGGTAGTTGTAGTTTTAGAGGCCTTGAAAATTATAGAGGAGGAACCTGAGCGCCGAGAACAATTATGGAGAAATACGAGAAAGATGAAAAAGGGCTTCCAGGAGATGGGATACGATACGGGCACCAGTGAAACCCCTATCATTCCTCTTCTCGTTGGAGATGATATGGAGGCCTTTAAGATGCGAAAAATTCTCTTCGAAAATGGCGTATTCTCCAACCCGTTTATTAGTCCAGCTGTTCCTAAAGGGAAAGCTGTAATTCGTACCAGTTATATGGCTACCCATACAACCGAACAATTAGACAGAGTCCTGGAAATTTTTGAAAAGGTGGGAAAACAGTTAGGGATAATTCCTGGTCGAAGACTCCCACGGAGAAGGCGGCCCCCCACCCTGAGGGCCAGAATGAGAAGGGGAAGAATGGTGATGAAAGAGGGGATCAGGAGAAGATTTAAGAGTTGGATGGAGAGAATATATGGAGTGAGGCAATAGTGGTTTGAGTTTCGGTTCTTAATTTTCATAGCTTAGTTCTGATGGTTTGGGGGAAAGGGAAGAATGGAGTTTTTGGTATGGCTTTGGCGAAATTACCTCGTTAATATCTTAGACATTCTAATCGTAGCATATATAACATACAAATTATTTATGTTGCTCAAAGGCACTCGAGCCATTCAGGTTGTGCGTGGACTATTCATTCTAATTTTAGCTACCTTGGTGGCTGGGGCGCTCCAGTTTCGGACTGTGAGTTGGATATTGAAGGGTTTCTGGGTTGCTGGCGTAATTGCAATAGTTATTGTCTTTCAGCCAGAACTGCGAAGCGTCCTGGCACAGATTGGAAGAGGCCCTGAACTGAAAACATTTTTCGGCGAAAAGTTAGTTTTTGTTGACGAGATTGTCAAAGCCCTGGAGAGGCTTAGCAAGAAAGGTTTTGGGGCTTTAGTTGTCCTTGAGCAGAATACAGGGCTCCGTAACTATATCGAAAGTGGCGTAATTATTAATGGGGAAGTCACAGCTGATCTCCTCTGCTCTATATTTATGAGCCGTGCACCCATCCATGATGGTGCAGTCATCATTCAGAATGAGAGACTCATTGCTGGTGGATGCGTCTTGCCTCTAACTCACCAGCCCGGGGTGAGCAAAATTCTTGGTACCCGGCACAGGGCAGCAATCGGGATTACTGAGCTCTCTGATGCCTGGGCAATAGTCGTTTCGGAGGAGAGTGGCGATATTTCTCTGGCACGTGATCGAAAATTGGAAAGGAAAATAGATATAAAAGAATTGCACTCCGAGTTAACTAAACTCTATAAGGCGAAGCTGGCAGAAGCGAAAGAGCGGTTCATTCAAATCTAATTCATCACCGATTCAAATGTTAAAGAAATTTAAAGAGAACTTAGGAATAAAGATTATAGCTCTACTTTTGGCAATTTTCTTATGGTACTATGTCAAATACCTGGGAAAGTAGTTTCAGGAAGAGTTTATGGTAAGGCTATTCGGTACCGATGGGATTCGAGGTATTGCCGGTAAGTATCCTCTCACTCCTGAGTTCGTTGAAAAAATTGGAATTGTCTCTGCTGAAACTCTGACCCACCACTTTCTTCCTTCCAGGTCAGGCTCACAAGAGGTCCCTTTTCCCAAACCAACTATCATTATAGGTCGTGATACCAGAGAATCGGGGAAGATGATTTTTGATGCCCTGGCAAATGGATTAATTGAAAGGGGAGTTGATGTTTGGGATTGTGGGGTGATCACCACACCAGCCATCTCTTACTTAACCCAAGCTACAAACTCCCTTGCGGGCATTGTTATTTCAGCCTCCCATAATCCATACCAGTATAATGGAATAAAATTCTTCTCCAATTCTGGAATGAAGCTTCCAGATGAAGTGGAGAGTGAAATAGAAGAGAAGGCGGCGGCTCTTGACCTCTCTAAGAGAGAAAAAAAAGAAAGGAAAGGTAACATTATTCCTTTCCAGGAAGCTAAGGGAAAGTATATCGATTTTATAAAGAGAAGCATCCCTGAGGGGACAAATTTTTCTGGACTCAAAATGGTTATTGATTGTGCCAATGGCTCGGTTTCCGAAATCGCTCCAAAGATTTTTAGTGACATGGGGGCAGAAATCATCGTGGTCAACGATACTCCAGATGGGAAGAATATCAACGATGGGTGCGGTTCTCTCCATCTGGAAGTAACCCAGAAAGCTGTAAAGGCAAATCGAGCCCACTTAGGATTTGCCTTTGATGGCGATGGAGACCGAGTGCTTTTTACCGATGAGAAGGGAAGCGACCTCGATGGCGACCATCTTATGGCATTGTGTGCTGAGTGCCTGAAGAGAAAGGGAAAATTGAACAATAATACCTTGGTGGTGACATCTATGTCCAATTTAGGACTTCTTCTGGCAATGGAGAAGTTAGGAATTCGCGTGCTCCAGACCAAAGTTGGAGACCGCTACGTTCTGGAAGAAACGCTGAAAAGTGGAGCCGTATTGGGTGGTGAACAGGCAGGACATATTATATTTCTCGATTATTGTAAAACTGGAGATGGATTAATTACAGCCCTGAGAGTACTCTCTATAGTAAGAGAGGAGAAGAAGCCCTTATCTGAATTGGCAGGAATAATGGAGAGAGTCCCTCAGGTTCTCATAAATATCGAAGTTAAGGAGAGAAAACCCTTTACCGCTCTTCCCCTGACTTCCAGGCTCATTCAGGAGGCAGAATCCACACTGGAAAAAGAAGGCCGAATACTGGTTCGTTACTCTGGCACAGAACCTCTGGCCAGGGTAATGGTTGAGGGAAAAGATAGAGAAAAGATAGAAAGAATTGCCAAAAAGATTAGTGAAGCAATCAGAAAAGAACTGAACCCCTAGTATGCAGTGGCAGAGCAGCGGTTTCGTAAGGCGAAGAAGGGCAAACGAAAAAGTCCTTAAAATTTAAGAGGAATCAGTAATTTCAATACTTTTTCTGAATTCCCCTCCTTATGAGAATTTATGAAATTTTAGGGGAATTAATACTTTAGTGGTCACAATTTGGTCACAAACACGAAGCGGGAACATAAAGGGGAAATATGCAGATAGACTGGGGAAAAACTTCCGAACTTATTCAGAGACAAATAGAAAAAGATGAAGATTTTTTGTCGGAATCAGGTAAAGATATCCTTGATAGACTTTCAACTAATCTTTCCCACCAAAGGAGCATGATAACCCATATTGCTATAGTAGGGGGTGCTTTAGCAAGTTTCTCTTTGTTAATACTCAATAGTTCTTGGGTCTACTGTAAAACATTCCTTATTCTGGCTATAGTAATCCTACTGGGCGTGATTGGATGGTCTTTTTATTCCTTGAATACTATTCTTGACTATGAAAATAGGGAATTGACTAAATTATCGAATCAGTATCCCGATATGATTTCTAAAAGGATTAAGGCCAGAATACAAGTGCTGGAAGATAAGAATGTAAAAAAATATGTTGAAGCTCTGGAAAAAATAAACATGGAACTTATTTCGATACGCAAGGAAGAAGCAGAATCCGAGAAAAAATGGAAATTTAAGTTCGATTGGGACAGAAGTAAGAAAATTTTGATATACGCCTTTCTCTTTGCGTTGTTTTTTATTGGATTATCTTTTATAAGGTTATGAATAATTAGTATGCGTGAATGAGATAATCACAGGTATTATTTATCTCTCGAGCAAGGTAGCGGAGCGGTCGATATTCTATTTGCTCTCAAATAGACAGGGGAAAATATGGGACAAAATCAGAATGAGGAATTACCTAAGGCAGAAAGAGATTTTCTTGAAGCGAGTGAAGAGGCCAACAAATTTACTGGAGGTATAAAAAACGGTTCATATCGAATCCCAGAAATAACTACACTTAAAAAATTGTGTGAGGTAGAGAATAGAAGGAAAGAAACGGGTAGGAAATATTACAGATTACTATTTAAGAAAGAAGGCTGCGACGATAGTCTGATAGATGAATGGTTGAAGAAGTCGGGTTTTGAAGATTAGTGTGCATATCTACCATGATGAACCCCTATGAGATGGGAAGAGATGAATGCAAAATAAGGGTCTTCGGTCTTAGAAGCCACTGCGTTACCCGTTACGTTTCAGGTAGACTTATAATTCTCCTTATTTAGAAATGGTTTTATAAGAATAGAGCTTATAAGTTATTTGGAAATGCTTCTCTGTGAATACTTTGTGACTAGAAGACCCCTGTCGCAAACGTGAAACTTTTACGACATTCAAATAAGAAGAAATATTTAGCGACGAGAGCAGGAAAAAGGTTTCTGAACCCTTGCGACATTCAAGGAGGACCCTGTGAAGATTGTGCTTGATCCAAAACAACTGGAGACTCTTAAGGAGATGCTTGATAAAGTAGTGAGCGTGGGTGAGAAACTGGCTACTGAGTTGAAACGTGCGAATGACTTAAAAGAGAAAGAATCATAAAGCATGGAGGCATGAGGATGGAGCTTTTCTTGAAACTCTCGGGGATTTTATTAGGTGTCCTGGCCAGGACCTTAGTGCCATATTTGAGAAAGCTAAGGCAAGGAAAGGTTAAGGAATTCAAAAACGGATACTGGTTGTCAGCCCTGGCTTCGTTTATCTTAGGCTTAATTACTACGTTGTTGATTTTTCCAGAATTCGACATTGCTCAACCCGGGGTCGGTGTTGAGGCATGGATTAGACTATTCTGCCTTGCCTTCGGTTTTGGCTTTGGTTGGAATTCCTTGGTTTCAGAAGGGGCCAAATGGGGAGAAAGGGTCAAGAGGTAAGCAGATAATAGACGGAAGAGCCGATGAGATAAGAAGTGATTAAAGTAAAGAGATATTTAGCAATTTTCATAATGGCCCTTGTAGTGTTAGGAATAACTACAGGGGCTTTTTGCTATGAGGCTGAGGTAATAGATATTAGCGGGACTAAATATTTTCCTGCCGTAAAAGAGGCTCTGTCAAAAGCAGAGGAGTCAATATATCTAGTGATGTTTATAATAAAGTTGTCCCCATACGAAGAAAGGTCAAAAGCTAATCAGCTGGTCGATGAACTGATAAAGGCACAGATGAGAGTCGGAGCCCATAACATAAATGTAGGAAGGTGTTTTTTTTTCAGAGCTTTTGAAGAATTTTCTTGACAAGGAATTTATAGATATTTATAATTTCCATAAGAAACTGGTAGCTACTGGTAAATCATTTAGAGGTTATTATGCATTCCAAATTGCTCACAGTAGATGAACTCTCCGCATATTTGAAAATTCCTAAACCTACAGTCTATTATTTAGCCCAGACCGGGCGTATACCTGCCTCTAAAGTTGGTAGACACTGGAGATTTGAGGAGAAAGAGATCAGGAAGTGGCTTAGAGAGCAACAGGTAGCGTATAGAAATAGAAATAGGGAAAAATTAGGAAGGAAATAACTTTTACTATCGGTCTTCCATCTGGAAAGAGGGAAGAGATAGAGAGGAGGTAAAGGTTTGATAAAATTATTGATAGTGGAAGATGAGCCTAATATGCGTGAGTTTTTGAAGGATTTCTTTGAAAGGCAGCAGTATGAGATTTGTACTGCCTCCAATGGAGAGGATGCTTTAAGTTTGATAAAGCATTGGAGGCCCCACCTGGCATTTTTAGATGTAGGCTTGCCAGGTATGTCTGGAATAGATGTTCTGGCTCGTATGAAAGAGTTTGATAACACAATTAAGGTGATTATGGTTACTGCCATTGATGACAAGCAGAAAATTGAAGAGGCTACAAGGCTGGGAGCGAGTGATTATGTTATGAAGCCTTTTAGTTTTGAATACCTGGAGAAGGTGGCATTGGGCAAGGTGCATACACAATTATTCGAAGATTTGCGGAAAGAGGTGAGAGAGAAGGAGCTCCTTTATAAGGAGTTAGAGAAAAAAGCAGATGAACTCCAGAAAGCGTATGGGAAACTGGCACAGACCGCTGTGCAAGCTCTCTATGCTCTTGCTAAGGCCTTAGAGGCGAGGGACCCTTACACTCACGGCCACTCTGAATCGGTTACCCGATATGCTACCTGGATAGGAGATAAGCTGAAAGGCAAGCCCGGCTGGGAGAAGGTGACATTAGAGGCTGGGAGAGTTCTCGAAGATGGCGGTCTTTTGCATGATCTCGGCAAAATCGGAATTATTGATGGAATCTTGAATAAACCCAGTAAGCTTACTGAAGAGGAGTGGGCGAGCGTTAAAGAACATCCTGGGAAGGGAGCTCATATACTGGAAGGTGTCGAGGAGTTCAAGGAGTATGCTCTGATGGCCCGTCACCACCACGAAAGGTGGGATGGGGAGGGCTATCCGGACGGCTTAAAAGGGAAAGAGATTCCTCCTGGTGCAAGAATCTTGGCAGTAGCTGATGCTTTTGATGCTATGACTTCTAACCGTCCCTACAGGAGAGCAATGCAGCCCATAGAGGCGGTAAAAGAATTAGTGAGATGCAAGAGGACACAATTCGATCCTGAAGCAGTAGATGCATTCATAATTGCTCTTAAAGACCAGGACATTTTGACTGAAAAGGATGTAAAGAAAATAAGAAAAGGACAAGAATAAAAACCGCAGCTATCTTGGATGGAGGGTTTAATGGCAAATTTAGGAGTAAATATTGATCATGTGGCGACTCTCCGGCAGGCGAGATTTACTGCTTACCCTGACCCCATAGAAGCTGCAAAGATTTGTGAGAAGGCAGGAGCAGATGGAATCATTGTGCACTTGAGAGAAGACCGCAGGCATATCCAGGATAGAGATGTCTACTCTTTGAGGAAAATAGTCAAGACAAAATTGAATCTGGAAATGGCTGCAACCCGGCAGATGGTGGAGTTTGCTTTAAGAGTTGTGCCAGATGAGGTTTGTCTGGTTCCTGAGAAGAGGAGAGAGTTAACCACAGAGGGCGGGCTGGATATTTGGGGACAGAGGAGAAGATTGGCCTGGGTGGTTAAGAGGCTTAAAAAGAAGGGGATTTTGGTGAGTCTTTTTGTCGATCCCCAAGCCAGACAGATTAGAGCGGCTAAGGAAGTTGGTGCCAAATGTGTGGAACTCCATACGGGAGCCTACGCAGAGGCAAAAGTTAAAACGAGGAGGCTAAAGGAACTGAGGAAATTGAAACAGGCGGCTAAGTTGGCGGTGGAGTCGGGGTTACGCCTTAATGCTGGCCATGGACTCAATTACGATAATGTGAAACCTGTGGCAAAAATTCCTGCTCTGGAAGATTTGAATATTGGACACTCTATTATTTGCCGTTCTGTGTTTGTTGGTCTCGCTCAAGCTGTGAGGGAGATGAAAAGATTAATTCAGTGAAAGAGAGATTGACAGAGGTGTCTTATGTGCGGAATTGTGGGCTATGTTGGGAATAAGGATGTTGGTCCGATCTTAATTGATGGATTAAAGAGGCTGGAATATCGAGGCTATGACTCAGCAGGTATTGGTGTAATTGAGAATGGCAGGCTGGAACTGAGAAGATGTGTGGGCAAGATTTGTAATCTGGAAAATGTATTGAAGGAGAATCCCACCAGGGGGAATATAGCCCTGGGGCACACGAGGTGGGCAACCCACGGCAGACCGTCTGAAGAGAATGCACATCCCCATACCGATTGCCAGGACAGATTGGTTGTGGTTCACAATGGAATTATTGAGAATTATCTCACATTGAAGAAAGGGTTGATAAAGGAGGGCCATAGATTTAAATCTGAAACAGATACTGAGGTTTTGGCCCATCTTGTAGAAAAGTATCTTGTCAAATCGAGAGGGAAAAGGAGCCTTCTTCTTGCACTCCAGAGGGCGCTTAAGGAGGTGGAGGGTTCCTATGCCTTAGGAGTTATCTCTGTTGATGACCCGGAGAAGATCGTTTGTGCCCGGAAGGATAGCCCCCTGGTTATTGGACTGGGGAGGAAAGAATATTTTATTGCTTCTGATGTTCCAGCGATCCTGGGACGTACGAGAAGAGTAATCTATCTCGACGACGATGAGACAGCTCAACTGAGTGCCAGTGGGGTGGCGGTCTACGATCAGTCGGGGAGGAGAATAGAAAAGAAGGTATTTCAGATAAGCTGGGATGCAATCATGGCCGAAAAGGGCGGTTATAAGCATTTTATGTTGAAGGAGATTCACGAACAGCCCAGGGCTATCCGCGACACATTTCGGGGAAGGATGGCGCCGGATAAAGGTGAGGTCTATCTGGAAGAAGTGGGACTTTCGAAAGAAGAGATTAGAGGGATTGAGAAGGTATATATCGTTGCCTGTGGCACTTCATACCATTCTGCGCTCTATGGGGAATTCCTTCTTGAGGAACTGGCGAGGCTTCCCTGTGAGGTCGACATCGGTTCCGAATTTCGTTATAGAAACCCTATCGTAAATGGCAAGACTCTTGTTCTTTTGATTTCCCAATCGGGAGAGACTGCCGACACGCTGGCGGGATTGAAGGAAGCAAAAGAGAAAGGAGGGAAGACTTTAACTATCTGCAATGTGCTTGGTTCTACAGCCACTCGGGAAGCAGATGGCGTGATATATACCAGGGCCGGGCCGGAAATTGGTGTGGCTTCCAGCAAAGCATTCACAGCCCAACTTACGGCTCTATGCCTTTTGGCAATCTATTTCGGGAGAGTAAGGGGAACTTTGGGAAAAAAAGAAGCCAGGAATATATTGGTGCATCTCCTCCGCATTCCTCACCAGGTGGAAGAGGTCTTAGAAAATCAAAAGGAGATTATAGCCTGTGCACAAAGTTACTTCAAGAAGATAGATTTTCTCTTTTTGGGACGCTACATAAACTATCCCGTCGCTCTGGAAGGCGCGCTGAAATTGAAAGAGATATCATATATTCATGCAGAGGGCTATCCTGCTGGCGAGATGAAGCACGGTCCGATTGCTCTAATCGATGAGAATATGCCTGTCTTAGCTATTGCCACCAATAGCAAAGTCTATGAAAAAATCCTGGCAAATATAGAAGAAGTGAAAGCCCGTGATGGGATTGTAATTGCCTTAGCTACCAAGCACAATAAGGAGATTAAGAAGAAAGTCGACCAGGTGTTTTATCTATCCGAGACGATTGAGATACTATCTCCTATTGTCAATGTGGTCTTGCTCCAGCTCTTAGCTTACCACATTGCTGCCCTCAGAGGTTGCGATGTGGACCAACCGCGCAACCTTGCCAAGAGCGTTACCGTGGAGTAGTCTATGTTGGCATAAGTCGAGGAATCCGCATTTGGAAAAAGGTCTTGATTTTCCTGAGACTTTTTTGTATCATAAGCTAAAATTTGAAGCGTCAGAGACTGAAATCCTCCCGAAAGGCTGGAGGGCGACCACCCCGTTTATGCGGGTAAATTGCAAGTTGCCCCTACGCGTCCCGAGTCCTTCCGAAAGGAAGGTTTCATAGACCGAATAAGCGTAAGAGCGACTTTCTCTGCTTAAGGGGAAAAAATGCCAATTTCTGGCACGGGCATAGATATAGTTGAAATCAGTAGAATTAAGAAGTTAATGGAAAAAGATAATCGGCTGAAGAATCGCGTATTTACTGGGAACGAGATCAAGTATTGTGAGAAGAAGAGGAAAAAGTATCACCACTATGCAGTTCGCTTTGCTGCTAAGGAGGCTGTTTGGAAGGCGCTCGGGAAAGGAGGTGTTGGTTTAAGAAATATAGAGATTAGAAATAGGTCGAACGGTCAACCCCAAGTCTATCTGAAAGGTAAGAGACTGGACTCCATAGAAGTTCTGGTTAGTCTAACCTACTCCCGTGACTATGCAGTTGCCCAGGCCATAGTAATTAAATAATAGAGTGATATGAAGATAGTTTCTTGTGAACAGATGAGAGAAATGGATAAGAGGGCGATTTCCAGAGGCACTCCTGGAATCGAATTGATGGAGCGGGCTGGAACTGGACTGGTTTCGGTTCTCAGGGAAGAAATTGCCGATATAGCCAAGAAAAAGTTCGTTGTTTTTGTGGGAAGTGGGAATAATGGGGGAGATGGGCTAGTAGTGGCGAGGAGATTGAAGGAGTTGGGGGCTCGGGTTAGAGTGGCTCTTCTTGCAGAAGAGGGGGAAATGAGGGAGGATACAAGAACCAATCTGACTCGGGCAAGGGGAGCGGAGATAGATACCATCCCCCTTAAGGACCTTTCTACGGAGGGAATAAGAGAAGAGATTTCCAATAGCGATATAATAGTTGATGCCATTTTTGGTACAGGATTTTCAGGCATTATAAGCGGGATACCAAGAGATACAATTGAAGCTATTAATAGTTCAAGGAAGTACGCGATTGCCTGTGACATCCCCTCAGGAGTAAATGGGGATACGGGAGAAGTTGGGGGCACCTGTGTGGCTTCTGATTTGACCGTTACTTTCGCTTATCCCAAGAGGGGACTTTTCCTCTATCCAGGCTACAGGTTTGCCGGAAGTATCAGGGTTGTCGATATTGGAATAGAGGAGGAAGATTTACCTTCCAAATGGAGCATGCTTACCTCTTCCGAAATCAGGGAGATATTGCCAAAGAGGAGAACGGATGCCCATAAGAAAGACTTCGGACACGTACTAATTCTGGCTGGCTCTTCTGGCATGACAGGAGCGGCAACTTTGACTTGTCAGGGAGCGTTAAGGGTTGGAGCTGGGCTGGTAACCTTGGGAATTCCTGAAAGCCTTAATACCATTATGGAAGTTAAAATTACTGAAGCTATGACATTTCCTCTACCCGAAACAGAGGAGAGGAGTTTGAGTTCAAAAGGAGTGGGTAAAATCTTAGATTTTATAGAAAGGAGGCGGGTGGACGTTATTGTTATTGGTCCCGGGCTATCGACCAATAGGGATACTGGAAAGCTGGTGAAGAAGATACTTTATGAAGCAGATTTGCCTTGTATCCTGGACGCAGACGGAATAAATTTGTTAGTAGAGGAGGCAAGTCTGGCTAAGGCAAGAGCTGAAATTATTATCACTCCCCACCCTGGAGAACTGGGGAGATTGTTGGGAAAGAAAGCAGAGGAAATACAGAGAGAGAGGATAAGATATGCTTTCGAATTCTCTAAGGAGAATAATTTGATATGTGTTCTGAAGGGGTACCAGACAGTAGTTGTAAAAGGAGAAGATATCTTTATTAATCCCCTTGGCAATCCAGGAATGGCCAGCGGAGGTAGTGGTGATGTTCTATCCGGGATGATTGGTGGTCTTGTGGGTCAACTTCGACTAACGAAGAGTGAAGATAAAGATAGCTTGCTTTCTGCTGCAATCGCTGGAGTCTACCTACATAGTCTGGCAGGAGATATGGCCAGAGGTGATAAAGGAGAGATGGGCCTTATCGCCTCAGATATAGTGGAGAAGATACCAGGGGCGGTAAGAGAAGTATTGGAAAATTGAAAGTTGCCAGAAGAGGCAACCATTTTTAGGAGGAGGTGAACGGAATGGGTAGTATTATTGGCGGATTAGTGGTTGCAGCCATTGGCGTGATCTGGTTTATCATCGGAAGGCTCTGGTCCGAATTGTGGGTGGTTGTGAAAGGAGTTCTTCCGGCCCTGTTAGTGGGAGGAGGAGTGATTGCCGTAGTTGCTGGTATTAGCAGCATAAAGGAAAAAATCCAAACTAAGAAGGAAGAAGCAGCGGCAAAGGCCTCTCAAGAGAAGAAAGAGGAAGAGAAGAAAAAAGAAGAAGAGAAGAAGGAATAATTCAGACATAAAATAGAGGGGCTCTTCTTAAGGAGCCCCTTTTTTCTTTACAGACTTCGATGAAGATATCAAGAGTTGGCGAGTTCGAATTGATAGAACGAATAAAGAGGAAAGTGGAAAAACACTACCCCACTTCCCAGATTAAGAGGATTGTTGCTGGCATTGGGGATGATGCGGCAGTGATTGAGCCTTATGGTGAGAAGCTTTTGGTGGTTACCACTGATACAATGGTGGAGAGCGTCCATTTCAATACTGAGGATGCGGATTTTGATCAGATAGGTTATAAAGCTATGGTCTCCTGCATTAGCGACATCGTTGCTATGGGTGGAAAGCCAAAGTATGCTCTGATTTCTTTAGCAGTCTCTAAAGACAATTTGACCAAAGATGTAGATGGTTTGTACGAAGGTGTGCTGAGGTCTGGAAGGAAATTTGGAGTTAGGATAGTTGGTGGTGATATAGTTTCTTCTCCCCAGAATGCTGTAATCACTCTTACTTTGCTTGGAGAAGTGGCAAGAGGCAGGGTTATCTATCGCTCTGGAGCTAAATTAGGAGACGGGATACTGGTTACCGGGAATTTTGGAGATTCAGCTGCCGGGTTAGAAATACTTAGAGGGAGATGGAAAATTCCAGCGAAATCCGACTATGTTCGGAAGTTTAAGAAGAAGCTTATAAAGAAACATCTGCTTCCACAGCCGAGAGTGGTGGAGGCAGAAGTTATCTCTCGAAAGAGACTGGCAACAGCTATGATTGATAGCAGTGATGGATTGGACCTATCGATAAGGTTCATCTGTCAGGCCAGCAAGGTTGGCGCTAAAATCTGGCTGGAAAAGATTCCCATTTCTCCTTCTTTAAGGTATCTCACTTCTCAGAAAGAGATGGTATCTTCTTCAGAACTTGAAGGGACTATCAGGAGATTAATCTTTGCTCTCTATGGTGGGGAGGACTATGAATTGGTGTTTACGGTTCCCGGCCGGAAGGTTGAGAGGGTATTGAGAGATATTCCCCATACTACAATGATTGGCGAAATTGTGCCGGCAAGATGGAGAGTAAGGTATCTGGATAAGGAAAGTAGAGAGGTTAGATTGAAAGGTCGGGGATACGAACATTTCAAAATCTCCCCATAATATAAAATGGTAGTCGCACCGATTCATCGGAGTGTCTTTGCACGTTGGCCTTAGAAATTTTGGAGGGGCTTTAAAAGGAATTTATTATGCCTGATACATTTGCTATAACTATAGTTTCTATTATCATATTTACAGTGGTTGCTGCTTTTATTAGAGGAAGAATTAGGGATAAATGCCTGAGGGATTTTTCAGAGGACTTGGTAACCCTGGAAGAAACAACTGGCAAAATAATTTGGGGTGAACTGAGTGTGCAAAATACGGGTTTAGAATTAATTTATCCAACCAAGCACAAAGATAAAAGTGGACACGATGAGATGAGCTACATTCTCTATAAACACGAGTATCCTAATATTCAAGCCTTAATTCGCTAC
>JBHIBS010000013.1:0-47350 GCA_046759165.1 bacterium
GCGAAGTGCTGCTTGCAGGAGGTGAGTGGCTGTGTGGTGCCGGGCTATCTCCTCCCTTTGAGAAATATCGACAGAAGCTATCACCACATCTCCTGTCCCTACACTACCCCTACCCACTCTGCAATGGTGGACAATTAATCCTTCTACAGGTCTTTTCGTATCAAAGACTTCAAGTTTTGCTTCGATCTCTCCTTCTTTTAACTCTCTAAGTTTTATATCTTTCAATTTCACGGAAGGCTTCAGTATTTTACCCACATCTCCAACCTGACCACCTGCCTCTCCATAAAAGGGTGTTTCAGCAAGGATAATTTCGACTTCTTCCCCTTGCTTTGCTTCTTCTATCTTCATAACCCTATTGGCTGACTTGTCGAATCTCAAAATCGCCCGTATAGGCGAAGTTAACTCGCCAAAATCGTATCCGCGGAATAGAGTTTCACCCAGCTCTTTTTTTAGTTCTTCATAAAATCCCATATCTACCTCCCCGGAACCTTTCCAGGCTTCTCTTGCCCTTCTCTTCTGGGCCTCCATTTCCTTCTCAAATCCCACAAAGTCAAGGGAGAAGTGTCTCTCTTGACCAATCTCTTTTGTCAAATCTAAAGGGAATCCATAAGTATCGTAAAGTCTGAAAACCTCTTCTCCAGGAATGATCCTCTCTTTTCCTGTAGAGGATAAATTGTCAATCACTCCGTCCAGTATTCGCATTCCAGCATCCAATGTCTCCTGAAACCTCTCTTCTTCCATTTTGGTCACATTAGCAATATGCTCACGCCGGGAACGGAGAGCTGGATAGGATTGGCCCATAATTTCCACGACTTTACCAGTCAGTTTATAAAGGAAAGTTCGCTTAACACCTAAAAGGCGTTCCTGACGAACCATCCTGCGCAGTATCCTTCTTAACACATATCCTCTCCCCTCATTGGAAGGTAAGACTCCATCAGAAATTAAGAAGGTGATTGCCCTGACATGGTCGGCTATAATTCGCAAGGAAATATCGACTTTCTCGTCCTGACCGTATTCTAAGCCGGTCAGTTCACCGGTATAATCAATAATAGGTCTTAATAGGTCTGTATCGAAACAGTTCTTCTTTCCATTAACAACTTCTGCCAGTCGTTCTAACCCCATACCTGTATCGATATTCTTTTGGGGCAGGGGATTTAAATTACCATTCTCATCTTTATCAAACTGGGTGAAAACGAGATTCCAGACCTCCAACCATCTGTCACAATCGCAGCCGGGAGCACAATCCGGCTTCCCGCATCCCGCTTCCTCTCCCATATCCATCAAAATTTCCGAACAGGGTCCGCAGGGTCCTGTGGGTCCCATCTCCCAGAAGTTGTCATCTTTCCCCAGCTTGACCACTTTCTCTTCCGGAAGATATCTTTTCCAGAGCTCGTAAGCTTCTTCATCCTCTCTATATACTGAAGCGTAAAGCCTCTCCTTCTGAAGACCCATCTCTCTGGTCAAAAAATCCCATGCCCACTCAATGGTGTCTTTTTTGAAGTAGTCGCCAAAGGAGAAATTGCCGAGCATCTCAAAGAAAGTGAGATGCCTCGCTGTGTTTCCTACCTTTTCGATATCTGTTGTGCGAAAACAGGTTTGAGAAGAGGCTGCTCGACGATAAGTTAGTTTAACTTTGTCCAGGAACATACTCTTAAACTGCACCATTCCAGCACCTGTGAAAAGAAGCGTCGGGTCCTGCGGAATGAGGCTCATACTGGAGACAACCTTGTGACCCCTCTTTTGGAAATAGTCTAGGAATCTTTTTCTAATTTCATTGCTGGTTAGCATTTATCTTTTTCCTATTTTTAGGCGGAGCTTTCGCTCCGCTGCGACCATCAAATCACGGGTTCGATAAATCGAACCACTACATCGATGCAGTTCGGGCGGCCGCAAGGGTCGTCCCTACCCGATCGCTCTGCGGCTACAAATATTTAATATTATGATTTTTTTACGCGGGGCCATACCTTTTTTAAGGAGTTGAGGAGTGTGGAGACTGTCCCGCGAATTGCTCCTTCTATATCGAAAGATTCATAAGTATAAGAACTTGCCCAGACAACCAATCCACTTTCTACATCAATCATACGGGCACTTATTCCCACCTCGGCACCTATCAGGAAGACCTCTGACTTAACCTCTCCATACTCGTCTTTGAAATAGATAATATCTTTATGTTCAGGAATATATCTGGTCACCGTCCCTGTAATCAGTGTGTCTATCCCGGACAATTTACCTAGTCTCTTGGCTGTCTCGGGGTCGAGAAATTTGCCCGCCGATAAATGTTGTTCTCTGAGCAGGCTTTCCAGCCTCTCTCGCTCAATGACATCAATCCCTCTAAATATTAATTGTCTCATAAATTCATCCGCCACTGCATTTCCAGAGTTTATCTCCTCTCCATAACTGGTGAATTCTAGGACCCCAATACGATTAATTTTGGTGAAATTGTATCCTTTTCTTATTGCTGTGCGGGGAGCACATCCGAAAAGGAGAGCCAAAAAAGAGAAATGAAGGATAGAGAGTAAGAGCCAGCTTATAGTCCTATTAGATTTCATTCCTTAAATTCCTCCAACCTCTTTATATGCTTCCTCACTCTCTCAGCACGTTTGCCCTCAGGATTCAGAGCGAGAAATTTATTCCAAGCAGCAATTGCCTGTCCATAATTCATTATCTCTTCGTAAGCCATACCCAGAAGGTAATAGGGGATTGCCTTCTCGGGGTCTAAGGCTATTGCTTTCTCAAGGGCTTCTATTGCTTCTCTATACTTTTTCTGGTTCAGGTAAGCTATTCCGATTCCGCAGTAGGCGTTAACGTATTTAGAATCGATGGCAAGCGCCCGATTGAATTCTTCGATTGCCTCTCGATAATCTCCCTGATTGACATAGCTCACCCCTTCTTGAAAATGGGCATCTGCCTCAGTTCCACCTATTCCCCTCGACGAACAAACTGAGACAAGGAATATGCTAATAAAAAATACTATAAGCCTCTGTTTAACCATTTCTACTCCTGATAATAAATTTTATAAAGCAGAGAGGAGCTTCCCAAAAGTATCATCCAGAGATTCCGGAATAATCTTAGTGTTCCCAACAGTAGAAATAAAGCTGGTATCTCCTTCCCAACGGGGGACAATATGAATGTGAATATGTCCTTCAACGCCAGCCCCGGCTACTTTGCCCAGATTCAATCCGATGTTGAAGCCTTCTGGTTTCAAGGTTCTCTTGAGAATTTGAGTGCACTTCTTAACTAGTCCGATCAGTTCCTCTAACTCACTCTCCTCCAAACCATCGAAATCGGGAACGTGCTTATAAGGAGCAACTAAAAGGTGGCCATTATTGTAGGGAAAAGTATTAAGAATCACGAAGGCACCTTTCCCACGGAAAAGTACATAATTCTCCCTGTCTCTATTCTCCTTCGCCTTATCACAGAATATACATCTTTCCTTTTTGCCTAAAATATACTTTATCCTCCAGGGAGCCCAGAGAATCTTCATTTAACTTCCTCCTTTAACCTCTTCACCAGCCTGGCCACCCTCTGCCCCAAAATTTCACATTGACTACTACTTCTCTCATCAGGACCATAAAGGGCAACAGGCCCATAGTGATCCCCTCTCGCTTCTCCCTGAACAATCATTCCATGAATGAGAAATGCCCTTAGAATATCCATAATTGTCGTCTCATTCCCCCCTCCTACCCAATGGCTGGAGGTGAAGGCTGCTCCTACTTTGCCTACTAATTGCCCCTGCAATTTCCTGCTCTCCTCGAATAGTTGCTTGAGCTGAGAAGCCATCGAACCATAATGGGTTGGCGACCCTACAATTATACCATCCGCATCTTTGAGTTCATCAACTTTTACATCTTCGACCCTTTTTACTTCCACTTCTACCTTCTCCTTTTCTACCCCTTTTGCCACTATTTTTGCCATCTTCTCTGTGTTTCCAGTAAGCGAATAGTAGATAATCAAGACTCTGGGCATAGATTACCCTCCATTTTCTGTCTTCATTGCCTGTTAGAGATGATATAGACCCTTCTTATTACTTCCAGATTTGTTAAGAAAGCCAGAATGGCTAAAGCTATCAATACCTGATTTGTCATGCTTCCTAAAAAAATTATGAATATTCTGATATCTCTTCCGATTCTCCACGTATATTTTGAAGTCTTCAACTTTCTTATTAAATAACTATCATATTTATCTGCTGTATAACTATTCATAAAAGTTCCCAGGAGAGCCAAAGTACCAACAAGCCAAATAAAGACCTGAGGATTCAAAAGCCACAAATAGTACGTCAATCCTAAAACCATGAATGCGTCGGCATACCTGTCGAGAACAGCATCAAACCAGCCACCAAAGTCCGTAGATTGGTATTTAAGTCTGGCAATTTCACCATCACATCCATCAATTATAGAAGAAAATTGAGCCAAAATGCCACCTATGAGAAGGTTAGTATAGTTGCCTATAAAGAAGAAGGCAGCTGCTAAAACCGATATCAAAAAAGAGATTACGGAAATGTGATTGGGTCTAATGGGAGTTTTTACCAGATATCTGCTTAAAAAGATTGAGAGTGGTCTGTTTAAAATCTTTGAAACGGGTCCATCTGTCTTTTTCTTAAGCCCCTTTAAAAGAATCCTCTCTCCCTGTTTGAATGAGTTTTCAGTATCTACATCTATCCAGAAAAGGTCTCCGATATCCAGAGCTTTTGCTTTGCCTTTCCGGGCCAGATGCCTGATTCCACCAGAGAGAGTATCATCCCCTGCTTCTAAACTCTTTTCCAGTGCATCAAAGAGAGCAGGGGAGCATAGAAATACTCCCGTATCAAAGCCATTATAGTCTCCTAAATTTTTACCAATGTCAATAATCTTTCCACCATCCACCCTTATTCGAGTCACATCTTCTATGTCTATGTAGTTTTTTCTATTATAATCGACAGCTAAAATAATCTCATCATTTGCAATTTTTTCTCTTTTGATCCTTAATAGTATCTCCTTGTCGATAACATGGTCGCTCATCATAAGGACAAATTTTCCATCAGCATAATCTCTTGCTTGAAGACATGAGATTCCATTGCCTTTTTCCCACCGGTCGTTTTCAATATAGATAATCTTAACTCCGTATTTTTCACCATCCCTAAGATGTTCTTCTATCTTGTCCTTATTGTATCCTACAACAATATAAAGGTCATTTAATCCAGCTTCTCGACAAGTATATATGACCCTCTCGATGAGAGGTATCCCCAGAAAAGAAATCAGGGGCTTGGTATCTCCTTTATTCCGTATTCTTTCTCCCTTACCGGCTGCCAGGATCAGGCACTGCATATTTTTTCCCTCTAAGCTGCAGTTTGGGCCACCATGAAGGTCACCCTTACGCGCTGGCTATTGCACTTCAAATGCTATTATATCTAATTCGTCAGGCGAATTCAACCCTACTTGAAAATATAAAGCACAAAACTGTTGTGATATAGGGGCAGTTTGTGAGGAACATCCCAATTTTTAGTGAGGAAGCCATCTCGGCTATCTCTCTAATCTAGCAAAAGTTTGTCCGAGTTCCGACGTAGTCGGAACGAGTTTGCTTTTGCATCTGTGGAGAGATGGCTCCCGCAACGTTAAAAAAATTGTCAGAGACGAACAAACTGCCTCTTAAATCACAAAGGATTTTCTTTCTGCTAAAAAGCAGGCCTTGAAATTTTTCCGATAGAACCAATACTTATGGCTGCTACCAAACCCAGGACTGTTCCGTAGCAAAACGTCAGTTTGGGACTATAGTTCCATAAGATTCCAGCAAAAATGCTTGCTACAAGCGTGGAGATACCTATTGCTGTGTGGAATGTGCCCAACGCTGTTCCTCGTAAATTCTCTTCCACAAAATCTGAAGCGAATGCGCGCTGATTCCCTTCCACCAGGGCAAAAGAGATTCCATAAAGGCCAAACAGAATAACGAAAGATGTGAGTGATCTCGTGAATGCAAATCCGAGACATGAGAGACCATACGTGAAATAGCCAAGCCTCAAAGTTCCCCTTCGGCCAATTCTATCTGAGAGCATTCCTCCGGGTAAAGAAAATAGAGCATAAATGATGTTGAACCAGCAATATAGCAGGATGGGAATAGCAATAGCCAGCCTGTAAGGAAAAATGGGTTGGAAAACATCCTTTGCTCTGAGAATAAAGAACATATAAGTAAAGTTTCCTGAGGCGAAGACAACTGCGACCATGAGGTATCTTCTAAAGGGGGGAGGAAGCTTTCTCAGACTTATTCTGAATGAACTTCCACCTTTGGGATGGTTGGCAGACACTGTCTCCCTTACCCAGAGAAAAGGGCTAAGAGCTAAAAAACTAATTAGAGCCGCGATAAGAAGAATGGGTTTAAACTCAAACTTTAAAAACCAGAAGAGAATAAAAGCAAAAAGAGCTCCTAAGAAGGCACCAAAAGAATCCATCGCACGATGGAATCCGAATGCTTTTCCTCTAACACTCGCTTTAGATGAAGCAGCGATCAAGGCATCACGAGGGGCAGTGCGGACACCTTTTCCTACCCTTTCCAGAGGCCTTAAGATTAGAAGTTGCGTCCAGTTTGAGACGAAAGGAAAGAAAAGTTTTGCTACCGAAGAGATGGAGTAGCCAAAGAAGGCAAAAGGTTTCCTCTTTCTCACTCTATCTGACCAGTATCCGGAGAAGACCTTAAGCAAGGAAGCCACACTGTCCCCAATCCCGCCAATAAGGCCAATAGCCATCCCGGCTCCACCCAGAGAAGCAATAAAAAGTGGGAGGATCGCCAACATCATCTCGCTGGAGACATCGGTCAAGAGACTTATTATTCCCAGAAGGAAGATATTAATTCCCAGACCACTTATAAACTTTCTCATGCTATCATCTCATTTAGGAAAGTTTAAAAAGATAGTTCTTAAATGCTAATAAAAGAAGGGAATAGAAGACAACAAAAATCTATAAGATTAGTTGATTGGGTTGGCTGGTTGGCTATTAGTTTCTATTCAGAATCTTTCCTGTAGTCTTGAAAGAATCTATCAAGTGTATTCTCTGTAGCCTCAATGGAAAATCCTCGATGAATTAAGAAATCCTTTATTCTCCTGTAGGCTTTCGACTTTTCCAATTTCTGATATCGGGGAATCCTCCTTTCAATTGCTCTCCAGGCCAATTCATCCTCACTTGACGCAATCTTCTTAAAGCCTTGAGCTATTGAATCATCAATTACCTCATTCTCTATTCCCTTCTTCAAAAGTTCCTGACGTATTAGTCTCTTCCCCCGTTTCTCTCTCAGTCTGCTTTCCACCCATTCTATGGCAAAAGCGCAGTCATCCAGATAATGGAGGCGTTCTAACTCTTCAACAACCTCCTGGACTACTTCCCTTTCATATCCTTTCTTAAGAAGCCTCTCTGAGATTTCTTGACAGCTTCGCGCACGATAGGATAATAGGAGAAAGGCGTAATCACGGGCTTCCTTGATCTGTTCCAGGCGAGTAACTCTTCTTATCTCCTGTAGGCCGACATCTTGTCCCACTTCCAAGTTCAGGTTGGAAAGCACATCTTTATCTAAATGGAATGCATATTTCCCATCGAGAAATACGGAATAGAAATTCTGCCGATGTTTCTGCTTCTCAATTTTAGTTATTTTCATTATTCCTTACTTTCCAACTTTTTGAGGGCTTCATTTGCCAGGTCCCAATGGGTGCCCTTCCAGTATATCCTCTGGCAACTTGGACAGTATGAAAATTCTTCCTGTGTCTGAAAGACATAACTGGGCACTTTATCTTTAACCTTCTCTTTCTCTATTGACAGGAGAAGTTCATTGCACACTAAGCACCTGGTGAATATATCGTCAGGGTCTACCTTAATATTTAGCTCAGAAAAAACCTGCCTCAACTGTTCTTCCAGTAAATCGCTATTAATTATAATTAACTTTATTGCTTTCTTCTTGCTCAACCGGTGGTCCCGGGTCAATATTATCCTCCCCTCTTTGAGGCTTTCATATATCAAATCACTCTTCTTGTCAGACACAAAATAGGAGGCGTCGTAACCGAGTAACCTGAGCCATTTGCAGAGCCTGCCAAGCATAAAATCTACCAAGAATTTCATAGGTTACCCTTCATTTATATCCTCACCAGCTCGTAATCCCTCGTTCCCATACTTAACTTCTGAGCGTAATTGAGCTGAAAATCCCAATCTGTCCCGGGATAGAGCTGACGAAATACATCCCTTTTACCTGCTTCATTAACCAAATTCACAGAAGCTCCATCAATTGCTATGGGATCGGAAGAGACCAAAATGCCAATGTCCCGAACAACGGGGCCGGCAGAGGTGGCACAGCAGTCACATAGACGGGTAATGAAATTGAGAAAGTTAATAAACAGAGTCTTCTTGTTCTTTAGGACTCCAAAGGCATATTCGACCAACTTCTCCTGCTCACTCTTGGTTAAATCGCTCCATACGATAGAGAGAGCGCCAAAATTGCAATAAAGGATACATTCTCCACATCCTATGCATTTACCACTATCTATCTTAACTTTCTTCTTCACTATCTTAATAGCTCCCGCCGGGCACCATGTAACACAGACTTCACATCCAGTACATTTACCCAAGTCTATTTTGGGAACAACGGCTTCGTGTATCTCATATTTACCAGTGCGAGAAGCACCGCCCATCCCAATATTCTTGAGAGCTCCTCCGAAACCGCCCAATTCATGCCCCTTGAAGTGCGTAACAAAAATTAATGCATCAGCGTGATACATAGCACTGGCAACTTTTATCTTTTTGAAATGTTTCTGGCCGATTTCTACTTCCACAAAGCTATTTCCCCTCAAGCCATCGGCGATTATTATAGGAGCTCCGCAATTTTCCAAATTAAAACCATGAGTTCTGGCAATAGCCAGATGTCTTAAGGCATCGGACCTCTCTCCGACATATATGGTATTGGAGTCCGTTAGAAATGGTCGACCTCCTAAAGCTTTCACCTCTTTGACGACCCGATTGACATATTCTGGCTTCACATATCCCTTGTTCCCTTTCTCTCCAAAGTGGAGCTTTATAGCCACCATGTCATTTTTTGAAACTACCCTATCTAAACCAGCGTAGAGGAGTAGCTTCTTAAACTTTCCGATGGAGCTGAAATCAATGAAATAGACCTTAGACAATTGTCCTCTATTTACCTTTCTTAATTAATTTCTCAAACTCTTCCTCTGAAAGTATGGGAACCTCCAGTGCCTTTGCCTTTCCGTATTTTGAGCCAGGACTTTCACCAACAACCACATAAGAAGTCTTCCTGCTCACCGAAGAACTTGCCTTTCCTCCCAAATTCTTTACCAACTCTTCAGCCTCTGACCGGGAGTATCCCTTTAGATCTCCTGTAAAGACGAATGTTTTCCCAGCCAATATCTGAGGGCCCCTCTTAACTATTTCCTGCTCCAGCTTAAGCTCTACCTTCTTAAGTCTATCGATAAGTCTCTTTATCTCCTTCTGTTGAAAGAATTCCCTCACGCTTCCAGCGAGCGCAGGCCCCACTTCCGGAATTCTCTCCAGCTCCTCTTCTTTCGCCTCCATCAATGCATCAAGAGAACCAAACTCTTCAGCCAGAGTTTCGGCTGCCTTCTCTCCTACGTGGCGAATACCTAACGCGAAGAGGAGCCGAGCCAGAGGTCTTTCTTTGCTCTTTTTTATGGCATCCAGTAGATTTTGCGCTCTCTTTTCAGCAAATAGTTCCAGCTTCAAGAACTGCCATTTCCTGAGCGAATAGATGTCAGCAAAGTCTTTAACCAGTCCACTCCTCACCAGCTGCTCCACTACCGACTCACCAAGACCTTCGATGTCCATAGCATTCCGGGAAGCAAAGTGAACCAGACCTCTCTCCAGCTGGGCTGGACAGGAGGGATTAATGCAACGGTATGCAACTTCTTCTTCCTTCTCTTTTGTAATCCTTCCTCCGCACACTGGACACTTCTCGGGCACTTTAAAAATTTCCCTTTTGCCTTTTCTAACAGATTCTACTACTTTGACAATTTTGGGAATAACTTCTCCAGCTCTTTCCACAATAACCCTGTCTCCAATTCGCACTTCGAGCCGTTTTATCTCATCAAAATTGTGCAGAGTGGCTCTGCTTATAGTCACTCCTCCACACTCAACCGGCTCAAGGACTGCCACTGGGGTGATGACACCAGTTCTACCCACCTGGAGGACGATATCCTTTAGGGTAGTTGTGGCCTGTTCAGCAGGAAATTTATAGGCTATGGCCCAGCGGGGACTCTTCATTGTATAGCCCAAACTCTTCTGCTGCCCTAAGGAGTTGACTTTTATGACCATCCCATCAATTTCGTAACTCAATCTTCCTCTCTTCTTCTCCCAATCTCCACAATAGCTGATTACTTCATCAATGTCCTTGCAGAGCTTAACCTCCGGGTTGACCCTGAGTCCCAGCCTCTTTGCAGATTGCAAAAATTCCCAGTGCGTTTTATATATTCTTCCTCCACTAAGGGTGCCGAAGGAATGGATAAAGCAGTTCAGCTTCCTCTCAGCAGTGAGCCGCGAATCGAGGAGTTTCAAAGAACCAGCGGCAGCATTGCGAGGATTGGCGAAAAGGGCCTCACCTTTCTTCTTCTTTTCCTGATTCAATTTCTCGAAGTCACTCTTCTCCATAAATACTTCCCCCCGAACTTCAATCAAATCTGGCAATTGCAGAGGCTCGCTAGTGAGAAATCTCAACGGTATAGACTTTATAGTCTTCAGATTCTGGGTAATGTCATCACCTATGACACCATCGCCCCGCGTAGCGCCCACAACGAAAAAACCCTTTTCATATGTCAATGATACACCCACACCATCGATCTTCAACTCCAGAACATATTCTACCTTTTCCCGGAGCAGTCCTTTGTGAACTCTCTTGGCCCACTCCTTTATCTCTTCAGAAGAATAGGTATTATCAAGGGAGAGCATGGCAACGCCGTGCTTAACCGCTTTGAAACCTTCAAGTGGTTTCTCTCCCACTCTTTGGGTGGGCGAATCAGGAGTGATAAGCTGGGGATATTGTTTCTCTAACTGTTTTAGTTTCTTTACTAAGTCGTCGTACTCCTTATCTGAAATCTCCGGTTGGTTAAGAACATAATAACGGTAATCGTGGTGTCGGATTTCTTCTCTCAGTTTCCCCACTCTTCTTTTAACTTCCTCGAATTTCCCCATAACCTCACTCCTTGAATCTTTTCGCACTTCGGGCTTCCCTTATTTTGTCTAAAATTCCGTTAACAAATTTACCGGATTCTTCAGTAGAATATTTTTTTGCCAGCTCGATTGCTTCGTTAATTACTACATTAATTGGTATTTCAAGAAGATACAGAATTTCGAAGGTAGCCTGGCGGAGAATGTTCCGGTCAATTGAGGCCATCCTGTGTATGTCCCAGTTTCGAGCATGCTTAACAATTAGGGAATCAATTTGAGCTAAATTCTTTAAAGTCCCTTCAACTAAAGTTGTGGCAAACTCCAGAACCTTTTTGCCAGAGTTGTGATCCGCCCAGAAAGACTGCTGAGCTTCCTGCGCTTCCAATTTACAAACATCTATAGCATACAAGATTTGAAGAGCATACTCTCTGGCTAAACGACGTAGCCCCATCTTTGCCCCCGTTGAATTCAATAAAGACTTTATATTACTATTCCATCATGGATACCAGATTTACCATTTCGATTGCACTCAATGCTACATGGGACCCTTTATTGCCAGCCTTGGTTCCCGCCCTCTCGATAGCTTGCTCCAGATTATCGGCAGTGATTATGCCGAACAGCGTCGGCACCCCTGTGGAGAAAGAAGTCTGGGCTATGCCTTTGGCCACCTGGCTTGCAATATAATCGAAATGGGGTGTGTCACCTCTTATCACTGCTCCCAAACACAATATCGCATCATACCTCTTGCTCAGTGCCATCTTCCTTGCTATGCAAGGAATTTCAAAAGAACCTGGAACCCAAAAAATTTCGATCCGCTCTTCATCAGCATCATGTCGCCTCAAAACGTCCAGGGCCCCGTCCAGAAGTTTCTGACTGATAAACTCATTAAACCTGGAAACTACAATCCCAAAATTCTTCCCTTTCGCCACCATCTTTCCTGCATGAACTTTCGCCATTTCCATCCTCCTTTTATTATTTTATTTCCTCTCCCCTATGGGGAGAGGGAACTATCTTACATTACACTTCCAGCATGTGTCCCAACTTCTTCTTCTTAACCCGAAGGTACTTCTGGTTTACCCTGGTGGGTCTTATTTCAAGGGGGATCCTCTTCGTTACCTTCAATCCATGGCCTTCTATTCCCACAATCTTACGGGGATTATTGGTTAGCAGGACTATGTTGCAAAGCCCCAAGTCTGCGAGTATCTGAGCACCAATGCCATAATCCCTCAAATCTGGTTTAAAACCCAAAACTTTGTTAGCCTCTACAGTATCTAAACCTTTATCTTGCAATTCATATGCCTTTACTTTGTTCACCAATCCAATACCCCTCCCCTCCTGATGCATATACAATATGACACCTTGGCCTTTTCTTTCAATTATCTCCATTGCTCGATGTAACTGGGAACCGCAATCGCACCTTAGGGAATGAAGAATATCCCCGGTTAAACAGGAGGAGTGGACTCTCACCAGGACGTTCTTCTTGCCCTTCACTTCTCCCTTTACCAGAGCGAGATGATGCTCATTATCCAGAACGGACTCGTAGAGGATTATCTTAAATTCGCCAAATTCTGTAGGCAATCTGGCCGTAGCCACCCTGTTTATGAATTTCTCTGTTCTCCTCCGATACTCAATCAAGTCAGCAATGGTGATAATGGCCAACCTATGCTTTTTAGCGAAGCGGAAAAGTTCAGGCGTCCTGGCCATTCTACCATCTTCGTGCATTATCTCACAAATTACCCCGGCAGGATAAAAACCTGCCAACTTCGCCAGGTCCACAGCAGCCTCAGTATGACCTGCCCGCACCAGAACACCCCCTTCTCGATAGCGGAGAGGAAAGATATGTCCAGGACTGCAAAGATGGGAAGGTTTGGTCTTAGGGTCAATTACTGTTTTCACTGTAGTCGCTCGGTCGTGAGCCGAAATTCCTGTAGTCGTGCCTTTCCTGGCATCAACAGAAACTGTAAATGCTGCCTCACGTAACTCCACTCCATTGGCCACCATAGGCTTAATTCCCAGCTTATCCAACCTTTCCCCAACAATTGGCAGACAGACCAATCCCCGACCATATTTGGCCATGAAATTTATTGCCTCAGAAGTCACTTTCGATGCTGCCATGATCAGGTCGCCTTCATTCTCCCTTTCCTTATCATCAATCACAATGGCCATTTTACCTTTTCTAATATCTTCTATCGCTTTAGGAATTGTGTTAAACTTCATAGAAATCCCTTCCTTGACAGAAATTCCCTGCTTATACCAGCTTTCTCATTTCCTTTATTAATTAGATTCTCAACATATCTTGCTAAAATGTCCACTTCAATATTTACCGAATCGTTCACTTTCAGAAGACCAAAAGTTGTAACCCTCTCGGTGTGGGGAATAATAGAGACAGAGAAACCTGCCCCATCCATTACTCGAACTACAGTCAAACTGACTCCATCTACACCAATTGAGCCTTTTGGCGCAATATATTTCAAAATTTCTGGAGAAGTTGCAATTTCGAAAAGCTTCCCACCTTTCTCTCTTACGATTGTTCTTACCTTTCCCAGACCATCTACATGCCCGCTGAGTAGATGTCCTCCCAGGCGTTCTCCTAATTTCAGGGCCCTCTCCAGATTTACTCTGCTTCCATTCCTTAAAGCGCCAAGCGTTGTACTCTTAAGAGTCTGGGGAGATAGATCTGCAGTGAAACTTCCAGATGGTCTGAGATTCTGGCTGCCCGCGACTGTAAGGCAGACACCATTGACAGAAATGGACTCGCCCACCTTTAAATCCTTCCATTCAGTTTCTATACTAATTCTATTCTGATTCTTCTTTACTACTGTCCCCATCTTCTCGATTATTCCAGTAAACATCTCTTCCCTTTCTTTCGAACCAACTCAGGTCTTCTTAACATATCCTTCAAATAGAATATCATTCCCGAATCTCTTCACCTTGATATCTTTCAATTTTATAGCCTCTCCAATCTTATTTACTCCCTCTCCTTCCACCGGGGTAATGGAATTCTCTCCACCAACAATTTTTGGGGCGATGAAGAAGAGAAGCTTATCCACCAATCCCATCTCTAATGCCGAGGCGTTAACTTTACCTCCTCCCTCGATGAGGATAGAAGTAATTCCGTTTCTAGCCAATTTTTTGATTAGATGCCTCAGGTCAAGCCCTCTTCGGGGATGTTTTCTCCATCTCGGTATTCGCAGGACTTCAATACCTCTGCCTTCCAAACTCTCTATTCTCTTCTTATTTGCATCTTTCTGGGTGGCCACTATGGTGGGAGCCCGAGAATTGAGCACCCGGGCACCTAAAGGAATTCTTAGGTGGCTATCCAGGACTACCCTGATAGGTCTCTTTCCAGAACGGCTACTCAAAAGTCCAGGGTTATCCTGTAGAACAGTATCTATTCCTACTAGGATAGCATCGACCTGGCTACGTAGCGTTCTGGCATATTTTCGAGATGCTTCGCTCGTAATCCATTTGGAGTCTCCGCTTGGCGTAGCTATTTTCCCGTCCACAGACATTGCCGATTTCAGAACTACAAAGGGTATTCCTCGGGTGATATATTTTATGTAAGGCTCATTCAGTTTAGCACATTCCTCACCTAAGACTCCTAACTTTATCTTAATTCCTCTTGCTTTCAGTTCCCTTAATCCTTCTCCATTTACCAGAGGATTGGGATCAACCATTCCCACAACAACCTCTTTAACTCCTGCCTCGATAATTGCTTCACTACACGGTGGGGTCTTGCCATAATGGCAGCAAGGCTCTAAATTAATATACATGGTAGAGCCTTTGGCTTTCGTCCCTGCTTCCCTCAAAACATTGATTTCAGCATGGGGTCCCCCAAAACATTGGTGATACCCACTGGAGATAATCTTACCCTTCTTAACCAGAACACAGCCAACTTGAGGATTGGGGCTCACCCTGAATGAGCCTTTTCTGGCAAGGGCTATTGCCTTCTTCATAAACTGTAATTGACTTTCACACTTCATCTTCGTCTGAGTAAAAAAAACCCGAAGAAAATTTCTTCGGGATATTTCGTTTTACTTGAGTGAGGGATGTCTCTACATTATCTATTGATTAGATTCCTTACTGAAATCTTCTCCCATCCGGACTTTAACCGTCGGTACTGTAATTTCAACAGTTCGATCCTTATGTTACAGGGGTCGTGGACTTTCACCACCGATCGGGAATTTCACCCTATCCCGAAGACTTCTCATTAATAAATTAACAAATATAGTAAATTTTGTCAAGAAATTTCTATGGGCCCCGGCTATCTGCCGTAGGCAAGTCTCAGAGCAAGAGCCGTGGGAAGCCCCGCACTTAAAATTTCTTCCTGAGTCTTGGCAATGTCGTACTCTATCCTTTTTATTCTGAGAGTATTCGTCTCTTCATCGTAGATTCCGCAGCTCACCCTTGGATCGCCATCCCTGGGTTGACCAACGCTTCCGCAATTTATGAGATACTTATAGGATGGATTTATTTCCAAAACCGTTCCATCGTCGAGGGAAATTCTGCCAATCTCTTGTGAGGATGTCGTGTAGAAACATATAGGAACATGTGTGTGTCCTACAAAACAGATATTCTTCTTTATTCTGGGAAGATTTGCCAAGAAAGTTTCCTCCTCAAAGATGTATTCATTGATGGGGTCCCTAGGGCTTCCATGGACGAGCATAAAATTATTTTCCTCTATCTCCGAGCCGAGGTTTCTGAGGTAATTCCCATTATCTCCAGTCAAATGGCGTCCAGTCCATTCTACCGCTGCCAGGGCAATGGGATTAAAGAAACTGGTATCTTCCAAACCAATAGCTCCCCAGTCGTGATTGCCAGCGACTGTGTAGCAATTCTCCAGCTCGCGAATAATTTCCGTGCACTCATTGGGCCTCGCTCCATATCCAACGATGTCTCCACAACAGATAAATCTATTTATCTTTCCCACGCCTTTTAAGTAATCCAGGACTACATTCAATGCTTCGAGATTGCCGTGAATATCGGAAATGATGCCATATTTCATATCGATAAACTACCTTCTCATTTCTGTTTGATTACTTTCCATACAAAACATAATAACCCTGGCCGCCGACAACCGCCAAGATTCCTGAAGCAAGCGGTAAGTCCGCCCAAAACCTCTCTAGCAAAGCCATCCGGGTGCTCTCCTTAACCTTCCAGAAATCACGTCCAGGCTACCCCCAATCTTCTTACAAACGGGAACGTTTAGCTCCTGTAGGTTCTCGTGGATCCACTTTCTCCATGAGGTGTACCAATCCATAGAAATAAGAAGTCGGGTTTGAGATTCCTAATTTCTTTTAAGATTCTATCGTCTTCGCTCTGTCCAAAATATCCATTGTGCGTCCCCACAATTCTTAGCCCAGGAAACTTTTTCTCTAGATTTTCCGCTGCCTTCTTTAATACAAATTACGCCAGCCTAACAAATATACAGGGTAGCCTGTCGAAGATGCCAGTCTACAAAATTTCAACATTAAGTCTATGCCCGGTATGTGAGCAACTTTTCCGCAGGCCAGAAACTCTGAAGCCCAGACAATACCTATGCTATCGGGAAGCACGAGGTCGGCGTTATGGGAAGCTTCCTTCGATTCAGGGTCTCTTTCTACAGAGTTGACCATCAAAGAATTGGCTCTAATTATCTGTCGGTCTTTTTTGCCTTTTCAGTTCTGATGAATTCTTCCACAACTTTAACTGCTCTATCCCATTCCAGATTGTCAATAAATATACCTGACATTTTCATCCTTCGATCATAACCAGAAAGGTATTCCCTTGGGCACGTTCACTACCATCAATCTACCTGTCTGGAGTCCTCCCGAAAAGGAGGCATAAGTGGAAACCCCGATGAAATTGGGGAAACCCAGAGTAGGGATCGGGTTCGCTTTTTAGGCGGGGCTCGGCTTTTGGAATTTTACTGAGATGAGTCTGGAGACACCAAACTCTTCCATGGTAATTCCATAAAGGACGTCGGACATCTCCATGGTCTTCTTGTTGTGGGTTACAATGATGAACTGCGCTTTATTTACAAATTCTTTTAATAGCCTAGTGAACCTCTGCAGGTTGGCATCATCCAGGGCAGCATCGACCTCATCAAGGACGCAAAAAGGGGAGAGCTTAACCATGAAAAGAGCAAATAAAAGTGCAATGGCACAGAGGGCTTTTTCTCCTCCTGATAAGAGGGATATGTTCTGAAGTCTCTTGCCTGGCGGTTGCGCAACAATATCGACTCCTGTTTCCAATAAATCGGCTTCATTTGTGAGGACTAGGTCGGCTTCTCCTCCTTCGAAGAGCTGCGTAAATATTTTCTGGAAACTCTTCCGAACGTTCGTGAATGTTTTCTTCAAATTTGCACGGGTAGTTCCATCAATTTTGCTTATAACTTTGCGAAGATCTTCCGACGACTTAATTAAGTCATCCTCCTGACTCTTGAGAAATTTGTAACGCTCCTCAAGCTTTTCATACTCTTCAGGAGCACCGAGGTTAACGGGCCCCATTGTCTCAATCCTGCGTTTCAACTTTTCTATATCCATCATATAATCTTCTGAAGTATAAGAAGACTGGGGAACCATTCGGAGAGCTTCATCTAAAGAAAGATTGAATTTTTCCCGCAGCCTTTCATTAATTCGATTCAGTTCCAGAGATAGGTGGTTACTATTTATCCTTTCTTGTGTCAAATCGGTTTGAATCCTCGATAGTTCACTCTTCTTCTGTTCCAAAATAGTCTCTTCTTCCTGCATCTTCTGATTAATCTTTTCTTTCTCCTCTTGTAACCTTTTTATCTCTATCTCGAGATTATTTTTTGATTGCGAAAGAGACGATATCTCTTTTTCTCCGGAAAGCTTTACCTTTTCTATACCAATTGCTTTACTTTCCAGATTAGCCAATGCCTCTTTCCTCTGATCAATCAGATTCAACAAGTCTTCTCTCTCATTTCCAAGGTGTGATTTTTCAGATTGTAGAGTAAGCTCTTTTTCCTTAAGCTGCGTCTTGAGTATCTTGAACTTAACCAGCTTCTCTTTTTCCTCTTTCGCCTGTTCAGCCACAGAATTGTGGTCCTTTTCCAATTCTTCTATTATTTCCTGGACATCTTTCTGTGATGTCTCGCCCACTTTCAGGTGTTTCGATACTTGTTCAAAATCGGTGCCGATGGTAGATATGTCCTTTTCCATGATACTTTGTTCATCGATGAGAAGGCTAATTTCAGAATCGAGCCTTTTCTTAAGCTCTTCCTTCTGCGAAATCACCTCTCCCAGCTGAGCAATACTAATCTGAGCC
Source organism: bacterium (assembly GCA_046759165.1). GTDB lineage: Bacteria > UBA6262 > WVXT01 > WVXT01 > WVXT01 > JBHIBS01. The sequence goes on from JBHIBS010000013.1 coordinate 18,411, forward strand.
TTCTGAGAGAGAGCGCTATTTCTCTCCAGCTGGCTACTTAAGTCAGATATTTTCTCTTCTAATTTTGATCTTTCGGCAATTGTTTCATCCAATTCTTCCTTTAATTGAGAAACTTCTTTCTCTAATTTCTTAACTTTCTTACCTCGAATCAAAATATCCTCCTCTGGGGACTCCCAACTGCCACCCGAAAGAATTCCCGAAGTCGTTAAGATATCTCCCTCTTTTGTGACATAAACTATTTCCTTTTTCATTGTTTGCTTTCGACTTTTTTCCTCCTCGCGACTTCCCATTTCAATTCGGTCGAGCTGGTCTAGGCTATCCACCAAAAAAACGTTGCCCAGAAGGAATTCCATCACTTTCTGATACTTCTTTTCATATCCCACCTTCTCCAATAGTGGTGCACCTGTAACATCCCGGGGGGGTACTGGGCCGGGATTTAAGGTGGGTAATTCCTTTATAGGAAGAAAGGCAAGGTAACCTCTCTTCTCTTTTTTTAGATATTTTATCACTCTTAAAGCACTCCCGGTATGTTCACAAATAAGATATTGTAGGCGTTCACCAAGAACTCTTTTCATGACTGCTTCATATTCGGGAGGAAAACTCAATAGACTGGCCACAGTCCCGTATATACCGGGGAATCTTCTGGATAATACCTCTTCCAATAAAGCTTCCTTTCGACTCAACTCGCTTGAGGATTGAAAAAGTGATAACTTAAGACTATATTTTTGTTGTAATTCATTAGCCCTATTCACCGTCTCTTTAAGACTCCTCACAAGAGACTCTCTTTCTTTGACTAAAAGATTGTTCCCCTTGTCTATCTTTGTCAGCCTCTCTTTTTCCCTTTCCATTTCCTCTTTTTTGCTGGAAATTTCTCCTTCCAAAATTTCGCTCTCTTGACACTTACGCTTCTGTTCAGTCCTTAACTTCGCCTTTCCTGAAAGTAGGCTCTTTCTATCCAATTCTAAACTGATTAACCGATTCCGAGTCTGAGCTGTTCTATTCATCAGGTCCACCAGAGCTTCTTTTCTGTCCTCAAGAGAACCACCCAAATGAATGAGTCTCTCTGTAAGTGCCCGAAGAATTTCTTCCTTGGAAGAGAGGGTGGTGTCGATCTCTTCAAGCTGTTTGGCTAATTTCTCCCAGTCTTTTTCTGTTTGAGAAATCTTTTCATCCAGTACGGTAATTTTATTATTACCATTTTCTATCTGTTCCCTCAGTTGCGCTCTTTCTCCTTCTATCTCTTCCTTCCTTTCCTTTCCCAAAAGGAGCCTATCCTCAAATCGGCTAATTTCAGTGGAGACTGAAAATACTTCTTTCTGAGTTTTCATTAGCTTTTGTTCGCTCTCCCTTAATTGGGTTCGAAGTTGCAAGGTTGAATCCTCTTTTTCTTTACACTCACTACTTAGCCTCTCCACCTGAGAGGAAAGGGAATCCAAATTTTCTTTTCCTTGGGTGAACTTTTCCTTTAATTTCGTGTAGTTTTCTAAGAGCCGTCTTATTTCGAGAAGCTTGAGTTCCTCTCTATATTTTTGGTACTGGCGTGCTTTTCTCGCCTGATAATCGAGTGAATTGATCTGCCTCTTCACTTCACCTATTATGTCTGACAATCTCAAAAGATTTGCCTGTGTGCTTTCCAGTTTGCGAAGCGCTTCTTCTTTTCTCCATTTGTATTTCATTATCCCCGCTACCTCTTCAAAGATTGTTCGGCGCTCCTCTGGCTTACTGTTGAGGATGAAATTGATCTTGTTCTCTTCCATCAAAGAGTAAGTATCCGTCCCCATCCCTGTATCTAAGAATAGCTCAGTTATGTCTTTAAGGCGGCATGGAGACTTGTTAATGTAGTATTCGGATTCTCCGGAACGAAACAGCCGGCGAGTAATAGTAACTTCTCGGTACTCAATCGGTAGGATATTTTGCGAGTTGTCTAAACTGAGAGAAACCTCAGCTATCCCTAAGGGCTTACGCGTACGGGAACCACTAAAAATAATATCTTCCATCCTGTGAGCACGGAGCTGCTTGGCACTCTGTTCTCCCAGAACCCATCGTATCGCATCGATAATATTGGTTTTTCCACAACCATTGGGGCCAACGATACAGGTAATTCCCGATTCGAAATCTACAGTAATCTTATCAGCAAAAGATTTAAACCCAAATATTTCCAGCTTCTTAAAATACAATCGAATCTCCAGTTAAGAAATTGACATTGCGTGTGATTTATTACGCAGAACTTCACTTTGCCACTAGATTTTTTATTAAATAAATATATCAAAATAGTCTTAAATTATCAAGAAAAAAATGGCGTAAAATGGAGGGGAAGGGAAAGATAGATCTGGAGAACAGCTATTTCATTCCAGAACTTCTTTCAACCTTTCAGTTAGCGCTGGAACGACCTGGAAGAGGTCACCTTCAATACCGTAGGTGGCGACTTTGAAGATGGGAGCATTAGGGTCTTTATTAATTGCCACAATAATTTCTGAAGACTGCATGCCAACGAGATGCTGAATGGCTCCAGAAATTCCACAGGCAATATATATTTTGGGACAGACAGTACGACCAGTCTGTCCTACTTGATGCGAATAGGCTATCCAGCCAGCATCAACTGTTGCTCGACTGGCACCGACAGCACCCCCTAAAGTGCGGGCCAATTCTTCAACAATATGGAAGTTTTCAGGACCCCCTAATCCGCGTCCTCCCGACACAATGATATCGGCATCGGCGAGCTTCACGGTCTGCGTTATGTCTTCAACCATATTCAAAAGTTTGGTCCTCAAGGAGAGGGCCTTACCGTCCACACTCTCTTTTATGACCTCCCCCTGGCGATTCTTCTGCCTTACTCCCTTTTTAAAGACCTTGTGCCTGACCGTAGCCATTTGGGGACGATTGTGTGGGGTGGTAATAGTGGCCATGATGTTTCCTCCAAAAGCAGGCCTTGTCTGAAGAAGTTGCCTTTTCTTGAGGTCTATGACCAGTTCAGTACAATCGGCAGTAAGTCCTGTGCCCAGCCTTGCTGCTACACGCGAGGCAAAAGAACGGCCAATTGCGGTAGCGCCCATCAAAACGATCTCGGGCTTTTCCTTCTGGATCAGATCGGTAAGCACATCGGTATAGGGGTCATCTTGGAAATTTCTTAGGATAGATCCTTCAATTTGATAGACTTTATCTGCCCCACAGGCTATAAGCTCTTTGGCTGCTTCATCCATTCCCTCTCCTAACGACACACAAGAAAGTTTCTCCCCCAACTGGTCAGCCAACTTCCTTCCCTCGCCAAGAAGTTCATAGACAACTCCTTGAATTTTACCCTTCTTCTGTTCGGCAAAGACCCATATGCCTTTATACTGGGAGATATCAGGTCGAGGTTTCGCTTCCTCCCGCTCAATCAATATGGCTTGGAAAGAACAGGGCTCAAGGCAAGCTCCACAAAGATTACAACCTTGTCCAATCACGGCAATTTTCTTATACTTGGGATGCGGCTTGCCGACTTCTTCCCTTGAGACTATTTTGATTAACCCGAAGGGACAGAATTCTACGCAGAGCGAACAACCTGTACATTTATCTTCAAGAATCTTGATCCCCAAAAGTTTCTCCCGAAATCAGATTACCTTTGCCTCGCGGAGCTTCTCCACTAATTTTCGAGCCTGTTCTTCAGGATTTCCGAGTATCATCTCTCCACCCTTACGAGGAGGCGGAGTAAATATCTTGTTGACAATTGTGGGAGAACCGGATTGTCCAATCCTGCTCTTTTCACAGGCAATATCGGAAGCATTCCAGATATGAATCTTGGCCTTTCTCGCCCACAACATTCCTTTTAAAGAGGGAAGCCTCGGCTCGTTAATTTCCTTAACCACTGTAATTAGAGCGGGAAGCCCCATCTCAATTACTTCATATCCCTCTTCCATCATCCTCTCTACTCTTATGCGAGCTTCGTTTATTTCTTCTATCTTCTTCACATAAGTAACTGCAGGAATTTCCAGTTTTTCTGCAATCCCCGGACCGACCTGTGCTGTGTCTCCATCAATAGCCTGTTTACCACATATGACCAGGTCAAATTCGCCTATCTTCCTGATCCCGCACGCCAGGGTATAGGAAGTGGCTAAGGTATCACTTCCTGCAAAGCCGGGGTCGGTAAGGAGGACAGCTTCATCGCATCCCATAGATAGAGCCTCTCGGAGAGCCGATTCAGCCTGTGGAGGCCCCATGGAGATTACAGTTACCTTTCTCCCCATTTTCTCTTTGAGCCTCAGGCCTTCCTCGATCGCATAAGTATCGAATGGGTTTACAATGGATTCGATCCCCTCACGAATCAAAGTGTTGGTCCTAGGGTCAATTTTTACCTCTGTTGTTCCTGGCACCTGTTTAATGCAGACGATGAAGTTCATTTTTTTGTTCTAGCTGCCTCCTTTATCAAGGCAAGTCCTATTTCATTTCTCATAATCTGGTTTGTCCCTTCATAGATCTGGGTGATTTTGGCATCACGCATTCGCTTTTCCATGGGATACTCACGCATATATCCATAGCCTCCGTAAACTTGAACAGCGTTAGTGGTAACCCTCATAGCCGTGTCCGAAGCAAAGAGTTTACACATCGCTGCCTCTTTGGTAACTCTCGCTTTTGGGTCTTTATCGATCATCCTGGCAGTAGCATAAACTAACGCTCGAGCTGCCTCTACTTCGGTTGCCATATCGGCTAAAAGGTGCTGGATTGCCTGAAAGGAAGAGATGGGCTGTCCGAACTGGATTCTCTCCCTGGAATAATTAATCGCATCCTCCAGAGCACCACAAGCAATCCCAAGAGCCTGAGCGGCCACCCCAGGGCGTGAAGCATCGAAAGTTTTCAAAGCAATTATAAATCCCTGTCCCTCTCTCCCTAAAAGATTCTCTTTGCCAGTTTTGCACTTATTAAAAATCAGTTCTCTTGTCGGAGAACTGCGAATGCCCATCTTCTTCTCTTTCTTTCCAAAAGAGAAGCCAGGAGTATCTTTTTCAACAATGAAAGCAGATGCTCCCCGGGATCCCTTTGTTTTGTCCGTCATGGCAATTACTACATAAATTTGCGCTTCACCCCCATTGGTAATGAAGCATTTTGTACCATTTAGGATATAGCTTTCTCCCTCCTTCTTAGCGGTGGTCTGGAGAGCTGAGGCATCGGAACCAGCACCTGGCTCAGTGAGGGCAAAAGCTGCCACTTTCTTACCCGCCGCAATATCCGGAAGATATTTCTTCTTCTGTTCATCACTACCGAAAAGGAGAATAGGAAAAGTAGCAAGGGCTGTGGCAGCTAAGATCAAAGCGATTCCTCCATCAACTTTGCAGAGCTCTTCCACTGCAAGGCATAGTTCAAATACCCCTCCCCCAGTTCCGCCATACTCCTCAGGAATATAGACCCCACAAAGGTCTGCTTTAGCCAGCTCCTCCAAAATCGGCCAGGGAAATTCTTCAGTCTCATCATAGTGCTCCCGTACTGGCTTGATCTTCTCCTCAGCAATCCTTCTCGTTAATTCACGAAGCATCTTTTGTTCTTCAATAAGAAAGTATTCCATATCGCCCTCCAAAAAACTTAGAGCTGAAAACTTGTGTTTTATTTTGCATTTTCCCTTTATTATTTCTTAGTTCTAATCTTCTTGAGTGCCTGTTTAGCTGCTTCTTGTTCGGCTGTCTTTTTGCTCCAACCCATGCCACGACCAAAAATTCTCTTTTTCACTTTTACTTCCATTTCAAAAAATTTCCTGTGGGCCGGACCTGACTCTGTCTTCACCCTATATTCCGGTAAAATCTTATGTCTCTTTTGAATCAACTCTTGTAGACGACTCTTATAATCCACCTTCCTTATTCCCTTAAGCATGAAAATCTGTCCCAGAATAAACTTCCTTACCTTATCCCAGTCCTGGTCCTGGTATATTGCACCAATTAAGGCCTCCAAAGCATTACTTAAGAGAGAAGCTCTCTGGCGACCGCCTGTTGCTTCCTCTTCTTCACTTATCAAAAGATAGTCGCCCAAGGACAATTTTTTGGCCCAAAGCAGAAGGGACTTTCGGTTTACCAAGCTCGATTTCAGCTTAGTCAACTTCCCCTCGTCGTACGCTGGATACCGATGATAAAGGTACTCAGATATCACTAAATTCAGCACGCTGTCCCCCAGAAACTCGAGTCGTTCATTATCTTCTTTTAGACCATACATATAAGCATAAGATTTATGTGTCAAAGCCCGCTGAAACAGTTCTTTGTTTTTAAAATTTATCCTTAACTTTCGCTCAAGATCCTTCAAGTTCATCTTGCAATAACGCCCCAATCCTTCGGAAAAGGTCTAATTAGAAACCTGCACGACCTGAGGTCGCACCTAAGAGATTTCATTCGAGCAACTGAAAGGAGTATAGTCCCGACCAATCGGGACTTCGCTTCGTTCATAAATGACAGTCGATAATAAAAATATCTAAATTCAAAACATATGGATCCCCGATTTCATCGGGAATGCAGGTAATGGCGGCATAGGAATGCAGAAGACATTATGTCTCTCGTCAATACCTTCTTACTATCAAGGTGGCATTATGGCCACCAAAACCTAAAGAGTTGGAGAGAGCTACATTGATTTTTTTAGGGCGGGCCTTATTGGGGACATAGTCCAGGTCACATTCGGGATCAGGAAATTCATAGTTTATTGTTGGAGGAAGCATCTCTTTCTCCATGCCAAGAATTGTGGCGATTAATTCTACAATTCCTGCTGCTCCCAGGAGGTGCCCGATCATAGATTTATTCGATGAAATGGGAATCTTGTAGGCATAGTCCCCGAAAACTTTTTTTATGGCAATGGTTTCTACCTTATCGTTTAAGGGAGTGGAAGTGCCGTGAGCATTTATGTAATCGACTTCTTCGGGCTTTACACCAGCATCGGCTAAAGCATTAGACATAGCCCGCGCGGCACTCTGCCCGTCAGGAGAGGGAGCAGTAATATGGTAAGCATCGTCTGTAGCGCCGTAACCAATCAGTTCGGCGCAAATGGAAGCTCCACGAGAAAGGGCGTGATCTAATGATTCTAAAACGACAATTCCGGCTCCTTCTCCCATCACAAAACCATCTCTCTCCTTATCGAAAGGTCGACTAGCATGTTCGGGATCGTCGTTTCGAGTAGACAAGGCTTTGGCTGAGCAGAAGCCAGCAAGACCCAAGGGAGTAACTGCCGCTTCTGAACCGCCTGCAATAATTACATCTGCATCCCCATAACAGATAAGGCGTAAAGCATCTCCTACCGTATGGTTACTGGTAGCACAGGCACTCGATAACGAATAGTTCGGCCCCTGGATACTGTAAGCAATGGCAATTTCTCCAGCAGCAATATTGGTAATTAGCATGGGAATCATGAAAGGACTTACCCGACGAGGCCCCTTCTCTAATAATGTCCTATGTTCCGCAGCAACAGTGGCTATCCCTCCTATGCCAGAGCCCACGATAACTCCTACTCGAAAAGGATCTTCTCTCTCCATATCAAGCTTTGCGTCCTCTATGGCTATCTTCGCAGCAGCAAACGCAAATTGAGTAAAACGGTCCATCCTTCTAAGCTTTTTCTTACCAATATATTTTTCTGGCTCGAAATTCTTTACTTCAGCACAAATCTGGGATGAGAATTGAGAGACATCAAAGGATGAGACTCTATTTACGCCCGATTTTCCACTAACCAGGGAGTTCCAGAAATCATCTTTTCCGATTCCGATTGGCGAAATAACTCCGTATCCCGTAATCACTACTCTCCGGTTCATTCCCCCTCCAAAAATTCAACCAGAAGAAAATAAAATACAAAACCGCTACCATGCCAAAAATTCCTGCTGTGTAGCGGTTCTCTTCCAGTTAGTTTAGGATTAAGATTTATGTTTATTAATATAGTCGATTGCTTTACCAACTGTATCTAATTTCTCTGCTTCTTCGTCTGGGATCTCAATATTAAATTCTTCTTCCAGTGCCATTACAAGTTCTACAGTGTCCAAAGAATCGGCTCCTAGGTCGTTAACGAATGAAGCCTCCATAGTCACTTCTTCCGGATCTACCCCGAGCTGTTCAACAATGATTTCTTTTACCTTTTCGGCTACTGACATTTTATTTTTTCACCTCCACAGAAAATTGTGTAACCAAGTATAAAGTTACATGTTTTGAGACTTCTACATCCCCATGCCGCCATCTACTCTAATTACTTCTCCAGTAATATAACTGGATTTTTCAGATACTAAAAATAGAACCGCGCTAGCCACATCTTCGGGATTCCCTATCTTACCCAAAGGAATTTGAGAAGATAATTTCTCCTTTACTTCCACAGATAATCGTTCGGTCATGCTCGTTTGGATAAAGCCTGGAGCCACAGCATTAACATTTATTTGGCGGCTGGCGAGTTCTTTGGCACACGTCTTGGTTAAAGCAATCAGCCCTCCCTTAGAGGCTGAGTAGTTAGCTTGACCAGCGTTCCCACTTATCCCCACAATTGAAGCAATATTAACAATCTTTCCAGTCCTCTGCTTCATCATGACGGGTGAAACCATCTTAATACAATTAAATGCGCCCTTGAGGTTAATATCCAAAACCAGATCCCAATCCTCCTCCTTCATGCGCATTACAAGTGCATCTCGGGTTACTCCAGCGTTGTTGATTAATATATCAATTCTGCCAAATTTGTCAAGAGTTTTTTTCACCATTTCTTCAACCGAAGAGAAACTGGAGACATCCACCCCAATGGAGATAGCTTCACTCCCTTTTTGGGAAACTTCTTCCGCAGTAGATTTGGCTGTTTCTTCCGCCACATCTGCTATAACTACATTTGCCCTAGATAAAGCCAGCTGAGTAGCAATGGACTTTCCAATCCCCCGTGCTCCACCAGTTACAATCGCTACCCTACCTTTTAAATCCAAAATCGATCACCCCCTATATCCTCCATATGCCAATTAAAAGATAGTTTGTGAAAAGCTTCAGGAATTTTAGCGAAAAAACAAGGACGACTCTTTCGCTTAAAAGCAAATCGTTCTTTGACGAGCGAAGCGAGGAGTTCTGATTTGCGCCTTACAGAGTCCGAAGTTTTTTGGCGTTAAAAAATTCCTTTTGCGCTGAACAAGCTATCTTTTAATTGAATGTTTCCAATTTCTTAAGGGTTTCCTGAAGGCTTCCTTCGTCTTCCACATTTAGTCCAGAAGGCCCTTTCGTTATCCTACCTAAAAGTCCGGTTAAGACCCTCCCTGGGCCCACCTCGACAAAAATCTCTACACCTCTCGTGAGCATCTCCTTTACGCTTTCTTCCCATAGTACAGGATTATCTATTTGTGAAATCAATGCTTTTCTGATTTCTTCCCGTGAAGTTGCCAGTTTCGCATTATAATTTGTTACCACGGGAATAATTGGGGCTCTCAACTCAAAATTCTCCAATTCTCTGGCTAGACTCTTGCGGGCTTGGGCCATCAAACTGGAATGGAAAGCTCCGCTAACTTTTAGAATAACAGCTCTCTTTGCCCCTTTTAATTTAGCTCTCTCTACAGCTCTCTGACAAGCTCTCAATTCTCCCGCAATAACTATCTGAACAGGAGAATTGAAATTCACAGCTTCCAGTACCTCCTCTCTTCTAACCTCCCCGATAACTTCTTCTATTTTCCCTCTTTTCAGTCCTATAATCGCTGCCATGGCTCCGGGCTTCTCTCGGGAAGCCTTGTGGATAAACTCAGCCCTTTTTTGAACCAGTGATAAGGCTTGGGGAAAATCAAAGACCCCTGCAGCAACTAAAGCAGTATATTCTCCGAGGCTATGGCCTGCCACAATTTGCGGTCTTAAGATTTCCCTAGAAGAGTAACTTTCAGGTCCCTTGAGAACTTCTAAACAAGCGAGACTTATAGTAAAGACGGCGGGTTGAGTAACTAAGGTTTGTTGTAACTCCTGTTCAGGGCCATAAAAAATTTTTCTTCTAAGGTCGTAACCTAAAATATCATTAGCCCCATCAATAATCTCCCTCGCCGGGGCGTACCTTTCGTAGAGTCCTTTCCCCATGCCCACGTATTGTGAGCCCTGACCAGGAAAGAGAAAAGCAACTTTTACCATTTAATCACACAGGAACCCCAGGTGAACCCAGCACCAAAGGCAACCAGTTCTATAATATCTCCTTCTTTAATTCTGCCCTGGTGATGCGCCTGATCCAGAGCAATAGCAACGGTGGCCGCTGAAGTATTTGCACATTTATCAATATTTACGAAGATCCTCTCCATAGGCAGAGATAATCTCTTTGCCAATGTTTTTATTATCCTGATATTTGCCTGATGTGGTATCAACAGCGCTACGTCTTCTATCTTGAGTCCACAATTTTCCAATCCTCGTTTGACAGAGTTTACCATTTCCGGTATGGCAATTCTGAAAGTCTCGTTTCCCCTCATTTTCAGGTAATGCAATCTCTTCTTAACTGTTCTGATAGTTGCCGGGAGCCTCGATCCCCCAGCTGGCATGTTCAACAAATCCCCATACTGACCATTTCCATCTAAATAACAAGAGAGAATTCCTGACTCACCTTTCTGTTTTCTCAAAACTGCTGCTCCCGCACCATCCCCCAAAAGCACGCAAGTATTCCTATCCTCCCAGTCAGTAATTTTAGAAAGAGCCTCGGTGGCAATGACAAGCGCTGTTTTATATGTCCCAGTCTGTAAAAATTGCTGAGCAGTGGAAAGAGAGTAAATAAAGCCAGTGCAGGCAGCATTTAAATCAAAAATAGCGGCATTTTTTATCCCTAACTTAGACTGTATTATACAGGCTGTTGAAGGGAAGAACATATCGGGAGTAACCGTTGCCACAATAACTAAGTCGATATCTTCAACTTTCACATTAGCATCTTTCAGTGCTCCCTCTGCAGCTTTAATCCCCAGATCAGAGGCAGCCTCTTTATCGGAAGATATCCTTCTCTGCCTGATTCCGGTACGACTTACAATCCACTCATCGGATGTATGGACCATTTTCTCAAGATCCTTATTGGTTAAGACTTTCTCTGGCAGATATGACCCAGTTCCAACTATGTGGACCCTCACTGTTTTCAAACTCCTATAGACTTTCTTTGATTTGTTGATTGATCCTCTTTTCCACAAATTCTCCTGCTACCCGGATAGCATTTGAAATTGCCTTGGCGTTGGAACTGCCGTGGCAAATAATGGAACAGCCATCGACACCCAAAAGAGGAGCTCCTCCATATTCAGCATAATCGACTTTCTTCTTGATATCTCTGAAAGCGCCTCTCAACAATATAAGCGCCATTTTTCGGAAAGGATATTTTAGAATTTTATCTCTAAATAGATTCATAAATTCTTCAGCTATACCCTCACCAAATTTCAGAAGAATATTGCCCACAAATCCATCACAGACGATAACATCAGCCTTTCCTTTCAGAATATCTCTCCCTTCTATGTTGCCCACAAAATTCAATCCGCTCTGGCGCAGCAGACGATGAACTTCCACAGTCACCTCATCACCCTTGGCTTCTTCCACCCCGATACTCAATAGTCCGATGCGGGGAGCCTCTTTCTTCATGATTGTCTTCATATAGATGTTGCCCATTACAGCGAACTGGAGCAAATCTTTTGCCGTAGAGTTAACGTTTGCGCCAACATCAAGAAGAACGACTGCACCTTTTAGAGTAGGTATTAATACAGCAATACCAGGCCGATCGACTCTTGACAATCTCCCCAGAACCATCAATGCTGAGGCCATGACTGCACCCGAGTTTCCTGCAGAAACCATGGCGTCAGCCATACCTTCCTTGATTAATCGGGTAGCAACCATGATTGACGAATCTTTCTTCTGGCGACAAGCTATCGCAGGCGACTCATCCATACCGATAACCTCTGAACAGTGGCGAATTGAGAGGGGTAGAGATGAACTTCGATAGTTTTTCATCTCCTCTCTTAACCGGGCTCCATCGCCCACCAAAATTATTTCGTAAAGGTTTCTTTGGGCAGCTTGAACTGCTCCTTCTACAACCACTTTTGGAGCGTGGTCTCCACCCATGGCATCCACAGCAATTCGCATAAATAAGACCTCTTATTAACTTTTCCCTTTTCTTTTCCTTTCCTCTTCTATCTCTTTTTTCGTCTTAATTACCTTTTCTTCATCATAATAGCCGCAATTGAAGCAAGCAAAATGGGGAAGCTTAAATTCCTTACACATCGGGCAAACAGATAGAGTAGGGATATCCAGTTTCCAGTTGGCTCTTCGTTTATTTCGTCTGGAAACAGAATGTCTTCTCTTGGGATTAGCCATAAGATGCTCCCTTCGGGAGGGTTCACCCCAATCCTACCGGGGTTGACTGTCACGCGTTAGGGGAAATCAGATTATGGGCAAAGACAAATACCCAATCCCCATCCCGATTTCTAGTTGGGATGCTTTAAGATTCTCTTGAACAATAATTTTAAATATTACTAGTTAAAATGGGGATTGTCAAGAAAAATCACGTGCTTCTGGAGCCCTCCATCAGATATTGATGAATTGCCCCAGCGCTCCTCCTGCCAGAAGCCATAGCGGAAATGACTGTGGCTGCACCACTCACAATGTCTCCTCCAGCCCAGACATCTTCCTTTGAGGTCTTTCCAGTGGTTTCATTTGCTGCAATATAGCCCCATTTGTTTACTTTCAGGTCTGGGGTAGCAGATGGAAGTAGAGGGTTGGCACCAGCGCCGATAGCCATTACTACTACATCAATCCCTATGGTGAATTCAGAACCCTTAATCGGTACTGGCCGGCGGCGTCCAGACTCATCAGGCTCTCCTAGTTCCATCCTTATACATTCAATTCCAGTAACCCAACCCTCCTTATTGCCAAGAATCCGGATCGGATTGGTCAGAAATTTTAATTTCACTCCCTCATCCTCGGCATTTTGAATCTCTTCCAGCCGCGCAGGCATTTCTTGTCGGGAACGACGGTAAATATTGAATACCTGTTCAGCTCCTAACCTCAGGGCTGTGCGAGAAGCATCCATTGCCACATTTCCCCCTCCTATCACTGCAACCCTCCTGCCAATTTTTACGGGGGTATCGTACTCAGGAAATTGGTATGCCTTCATCAGATTGGTTCTGGTCAAAAATTCGTTCGCTGAATAGACACCATTGAGGTTTTCACCGGGAATGTCCATAAACTTGGGTAAACCAGCCCCAATTCCAATGAAAATAGCATCGTACCCCTGGGAAAAAAGTTCATCCAGGGTATAAATCTTGCCAATCACATAGCCAGTCTTTACTTCCACCCCAAGGGAGCGGATGTACTCTATTTCCTTTTGCACAATAGCTTTGGGTAAGCGAAATTCTGGAATCCCATAGACCAGAACGCCCCCCGGTTTATGTAATGCTTCGAAAATGGTCAGATTATGCCCCAACCTGGCTAAATCGCCAGCACAAGATAAGCCGCCAGGACCAGAGCCAACAACCGCCACGCGTTTTCCTGTAGGGGTAGGGAGTCGTGAGCTTTCTCGATTCCCCTTCTGGAGTTCCCGATCAGCAGCGAAGCGTTCCAGACGTCCAATAGCAACCGGGTCGTACTTTTTAGATAGGGTACAGGCCTTTTCGCAAAGCCCCTCCTGTGGGCATACTCTCCCACACATAGCTGGTAAGAGATTCTTCTCCTTAATCTTACGGATAGCTGCCTGGTAATCCTTCTCAATAATCCGGGCAATAAAACTAGGAATATCGACTTCCACTGGACAAGCCTTGATACAGGGAGCCTTCTTACATTGGAGACACCTTCTTGCCTCCTCTTGAGCTTGGTCCTCCGAATAGCCCAAAGCCACCTCATCGAAATTGTTCACCCTGATTCTGGGCTTCTGACGCGGCATTTTAACTTTTTTAGGAGCAATTTTCATTTGAGTCTACCATATTTATGGACCGAATTATACCGCTGGAGAGCTTTCTTCTCCTGTTCTAGGTAAATTCTCTGACGGCTGAGGAGTTGGTCAAAATCTACCTGGTGACCATCGAAATCTGGACCGTCCACACAGACGAACTTTGTTTTCCCCCCTACCGAAATTCTGCAAGCGCCACACATTCCAGTAGCATCGACCATTATGGGATTGAGACTCACTATAGTCCTCAATTTATAGGGCCTGGTTACCTCGCAAACAGCACGCATCATAAGAGTCGGTCCCACTGCAAAGACTAAACCCAACTCTCCCCTTCCTTCCATTAGCCTTCGCAATTCATCAGATACAAAACCTTTTCGACCATAAGAACCATCATCAGTAGTAATGTAAATTTCGTCCGAGACAGAGGCTATCTTGTCTTCCCAGATTACGAGTTCCCTGGTGCGAGCACCGATAATCGATATAACCCTGTTTCCAAATTCTTTAAAGCCACGAGCCACGGGATAGACGGGTGCTATTCCCACACCTCCAGCTACACAAACTACTGTGCCTATATTTTCCATATGGGTGGGGATACCTAAAGGCCCAATAACATCAGAAAGGGTATCGCCTGAATTTAACCCTCCTATCTGGTAAGTAGTTTTTCCTGCTTCCTGAACCACAATGGTTATGGTTCCTTTAGCTCTATCATACTCTGCAATAGTTAAAGGAACTCTCTCTCCTCTCTCATCAATCCTCACCACTACGAATTGTCCAGGCTGAGCTTTTCTGGCAGTCTCTGGACAAGATATTAGAAATTCTTTTATAGAGGGAGCCAGATTTTGTTTACTTAAAATCTTGTGCATTATTTTTTGTATATTTTCTCTTCCCAGTGATGTATCTCGCTCTCAGAAAAGAAGAACTCAATCTCCTTTACTGCCGATTTAATTGAATCTGCTGCATGAAGGATATTGTGGCGGTTATCTTGAGCGTAGAGCCTTCTCAAGGTTCCCTCTTCTGCTTTTTGAGGGTCTGTACTGCCTGCAATATCTCGAATCTTCTGAGTCACGTTCTCTCCTTCCAAAACCATAACCAGACAAGGATTGGATGACATAAAACTGACCAAAGGTTCATAAAACTCCTTTCCTTTATGTGCTTCATAAAACTCCTCTGCCTTCTCTCGCGTAAGAAGGATCATTTTGCAGGCGACAATTTTGAAATCCTTCTCTTCAAATGTTCTAATTATTCTTCCTACTATCTTCTTAGAAAGTGCATCTGGCTTAATAATTACTAATGTGCGTTCCAAGATTATCTCCGGCTTCAAAACTTCAGCCCCTTCACTCCGTTCAGGGTGCGACTGTTGAGCTCTTTCAACAGTCTCATTCTAAATTTTTGACGATTGCTTTGGCCATCTGAGAAGTTGTAGCAGTTCCGCCGAGATCATGGGTAACTCTCTCTCCTTTAGCAATTACCCGAGCCACGGCCTTCTCCAACCTATTTGCCTTCTCTTTGTCTCCCAGATACCTTAACATTAATACCCCTGATAGAATCATTGCAGTGGGATTTACTTTGTCCATTCCCTTATACTTCGGCGCACTGCCGTGTGTTGCCTCGAAGACAGCAATTCCCTCACCAATATTTGCTCCTGGAGATAAACCGAGTCCTCCCACTAATCCCGCGCATAAATCGGAGACTATATCTCCATAGAGATTGGGCAGGACGAGCACATCATAAAGTCCCGGCTTCTGCACTAATTGCATACACATATTATCCACGATTTTATCCTCAGATTGGATGTCCGGATATTCTCGAGTAACTTCGTGAAAAACTTCCAAAAAGATTCCATCCGAATATTTCATTATATTGGCTTTATGTATCCCGGTAACCTTTTTTCTGTTATTCTTCCTCGCATAGTCGAATGCGAAACGAATAATCCGTTCCGAAGCACGCCGGGAAATTGACTTGATACTTATTCCAGAATCATCGGAAATCTTCACATTCCTGGAATTCTGAATAAAGTTAATGAGTTCACTGGTCTCAGACTTTCCCTCCTCAAATTCTATTCCTGAATATACATCTTCGGTATTCTCTCTCACTACCACTAAATCGACCCCTTCATACCGCGACCTCACACCGGGGTACCACTTACAGGGACGGAGGCAAGCGTACAGATCGAGTTTCTGACGGAGGGCAACATTAACGCTGCGAAACCCTGTTCCTACAGGAGTGGTCACAGGACCTTTCAAAGCAACTCTATTTTTCCTTATCGAATTAATTACTTGGTCAGGCAAAGGCGTCCCATACTTATCCATAATTTCGGCTCCAGCATCGACTCTTTCCCATTCAATCTTTACCCTTGTGGCCTCAATACACTTTCGAGCAGCATCGACCACTTCCGGCCCGACACCATCACCAGGAATTAAAGTAACTCTGTACATAATTGCCCCCTTTTTAGAGAAGTCTGGAGTCCACCCGAAAGGGCAGTAAAGAAAAATGACTCTGACCCCTTTTTCTTTTACAGTTTGAAACCACCGTGTTTCCGAATGTGTTCCACCAAGCCGCCATCGCGCAAAATGTTAACCATTACTTGTGAAAGCGGACGGAACGTTAGCTCCAGTTCCCTTTTGCTATTTCTTATCGTACCTTTAATTAAGTCAATTTCCAGTTCCTCTGCCTGAGTGATCTTCTCGGTTTCGCATTCCAGAACAGGCAGTCCAATATTGACTGCATTGCGAAAGAATATTCTGGCAAAAGACTTGGCTAAGATTGCATCTACTCCACACAGTTTGATTATTCTGGGAGCATGCTCCCGGGATGAGCCCAGACCAAAGTTCTTCCCTGCCACAACAAAATCTCCTGGCCTCACTTTCTTTATAAATTCGGGATCGGCGTCTTCCAGTGTATGTCTAGCCAGCTCTGGCAAATTATTCCTCAAATGGAAATATCTCCCAGGTGCGATCAAGTCTGTGCTAATGTTATCCCCAAACTTATGTGCTTTTCCTTTAAGAACCACTCTTTCCTCCTTTTTATCGCCTACCAGATTCGTTGATAAGATAATATGTTTATAAATCGATAAGTAACCATTGTCTATCCTCGTAACCTGTTAACTTATCAACCTATCAACTGCTTTCCTTAAGACAATTCGTAGAATAAAGCCCGTTAGAGGGTTCGGAAAGGGCTTAAAACCTCCTCTGATCAATAATCCTCTTTTACACCATCTCCGGCCTGAAGGACGGCCCCTTCAGAAATTATGCCTTACCTTCTGCGTAGGCCCCGGTAGAAATGGAATTTCTAACGGGGTAGGGATATATTTATAACGGGGAGGAGCCTTCTAACGGGGTAAATTTGGGCCTTACATTATTTCTCGGGGGTCGCTTATCTTTCCCTTTACCGCTGTCCAGGCAGCTGTAGCCGGAGAAGAAAGATATATCTCGGAATTGGGGTTACCCATTCTGCCTCTAAAATTACGGTTCCCTGTTGAGAGGCACCTTTCGTTATCAGCTAAAATCCCTCCCTGTATCCCCACGCAGGGTCCGCATCCTGGGCTCAAAATAGTAGCCCCAGCTCCAACGAGTATCTCAAAAATTCCTTCTCTCACTGCCTGCAGGTAGACCTGGCGGGAGGCTGGAGCAACGATCAACTTGGTTCCAGGAGCACATTTTCGTCCTTTCAACATCTTTGCTGCCAGATGCAAATCCTCTATTCGTCCATTAGTACAGGTACCAATGAAAACCTGATCAATTCTGATATTTTTGGTTGATATTTGAGAAATTGGTTTAACATTGTTCGGGGTCTCGGGAAAGGCAATCATCGGTTCCAATTTTGAGGCGTCGGTTTCAAAAACTCTTTCGTATTTTGCATCCTTATCTGCCTTAATTTCTTTATATCTCTTCTCCCGCTGCTTTTCCTTAAGGTAGCCTCTGGTTAGATCATCCGAACCGACAAGTCCAGCTTTAGCTCCTGCTTCTACAGCCATGTTGCAAAGAGTGAGCCTTCCCGAAATCGACATCTTTTCGACCGTTTCTCCAGCAAATTCCAAAGCTCTGTAACTCGCTCCATCAGCTCCAAGCATACCAATAATGTACAGAATTAAATCCTTAGCATAGACACCTTTGGGAAACTCTCCTTTTACATTAAACAAGAAAGTCTGGGGAACCTTAAGCCAGGTCCTTCCTGTGGCCATCACCACAGCAACATCTGTAGAGCCCATTCCCGTAGCAAAGGCAGCCAGGGCTCCAGAAGTGCAGGTATGAGAATCAGCACCAACGATAATATCGCCTGGATTCACGAAGCTTTCCACCAGCCTCTGATGAGAAATTCCTTCCCCTATTTCCGAGAGATTTACTTTAGTTTCTCTCGCAAAATCTCGCAACGCTCTTTGGACATTGGAAATTTCTTTGCGGGGAGGAGGAGCCGCGTGGTCGAGGAAGATAATCGTTTTCTCTGGAGCAAAAATTTTGCACTCAACTGCTTTGTCGGATTTGCTCAAAGCTCCACCTGTTATTAATTTTCTTAACTGCTTAATAGCGAGGGGACCTGTACCATCCTGCACCATACAGAGGTCTACTGGCACAATCACAATATCTCCTGCACCTACTTCTCTTCCCACGCGAGAAGTAATAATTTTTTCAGAGATAGTTTTACCCATAACTCATCCTTAGGAGTTAATAGTCGATTTTTCATAGAGGGCTTCTATACTTTTCAACATATGAGTGAAATCAAAAGTAGGATAGACCATCTTCTGGCCTTCCCTGCCCATTCTCTGAGCCAAATTTCGATCTTTAATTAACCTAATTACCCTCTCAGAAAATTTTTCTATATTGTGAGGCTCGACTAAAAATCCATTTATTCCCTCAAAAATTGCTTCTTTAGCGCCGTCCACGGCTGTGGCTACAACCGGCTTCCCAGAAGCCATAGCTTCAGCAAACACAATAGGGAGACCTTCCCAGAGGGAAGTCAGTACTAAAACATCAATAATCTGCATGATCTCCGGGACATCGCGTCGCCAGCCAGTCAAAATAACCTTTCCCTTTAGTTTAAACCTCCTGATCAATTCCTCCACCTCGTTCCTTAACTCACCATCTCCCACCAAAAGAAACCTTGTGGATGGCAAAACTTGGCTGACACGCTGGGCAAGAAAAATAAAATCTTGAGGAGCCTTTTGAGGCTTGAAACAGGCAATCATTGCCACTACGGGGCTTTTAGGGTCGATTCCAAATTCTCTCTTTTTTTGGTCAAAGTCAATTTTTATTTCAGAAAATGCTTTAATATTTGTGGCACAATGTATCACCTCATATTGTCTTTCTTTCCCAATCTTATTACCCAGTCCTTTTTTTGCATTTTCGGAACAGACCACGATTAACTTATCAGTAATCCAGGCAGTCACTCTCTCTACCCAGATAAAAGCCTTCCTCGTCCACCACTTCTGATAATCATTAAAGCCAAAACCGTGGTACGTGTGGAAAATATTAGGCACACCAGCAAAATGGGCTGCCCACCGGCCAAGAATTCCTGCCTTGGAAGAGTGGGTATGTACTAAGTCAACTTTTTCTGACTTTAAAAGCCTCCATATCTTCATTGAGGTAATCGCATCTTTTATAGGATTCACCATCCGAATCAGTTCGGGAATAAAAAATGACTTTATCCTATGATTATTCTTAACTTCTCTGTCCAGAATTCCCCCACAACCAGAGATTAAAATAGGGCTATATCTGTCACGACTAAGGTTTTCGGTAGTGTAGATAGCGATCTCTTGAGCTCCTCCCAATTCCAGCTTTGTAATAATTGTCGCCACTTTATACTTTCTCATCTATTTATCCATTACGGTTTTAATCCATTCTATTTCTTTGAGTAGACCTTCCTTCAAATTAAATCTGGGATTATATCCTAACATCTTCTTTGCCTTTTTTATGTCCGCCCAAGTTGCCTGCATTTCTCCTTTTCTCTTTTTTATATATCTAATTCGGGCCCTTTTTTCAATAATTTCCTCTAATAATTTGATCGCAGCATTTACAGAGATATAGCTGCCACCCCCGATGTTAAAAATTTCGCCTGCGCAAGACTTTTCTGTCAACAAAATATCGGAATTCACAGCGTCATCGATATAGGTGAAATCTCGAGTCTGGTTTCCATCGCCGTAGATGGTAATCTCTTCTCCTTTCAACATTGCTCTGATAAACTTGTGAAAAGCCATATCCGGCCTCTGGCCTGGCCCATAGACCGTGAAATATCTTAAGGACACAGTGGGAACCCCAAAATTTTTCCAATATGAATAACACAAATTTTCGCAAGCCAGCTTGGAGACACCGTATGGAGAGACTGGTGAAAGGAATCTATCTTCCCTCATCGGTAACTCGCAATCTCCATAAACAGAGGAAGACGAGGCAAAAATAAATGATTTCAGGGGAATTTTCTTTGCTGACTCCAGTAATCTCTGTGTGGCCAGAATATTGTTATTTGAATAGGTCTCAAAGCGCCGTCCCCAGCTGCCGAAAACTCCTGGTTGGGCAGCATGGTGGAAGATATAATCAAACCCTTCCAACAACTTATCTAAATCTATACCCAGAAGGTCTTCTCTTATAAGAGTGAAGCTCCGTAATTTCAAAAGACCTTGCACATTGGCTTCCTTAATTGTTCGCTTATAATAATCGGTAAAGCAGTCTATTCCAATAACCTCAAAGCCGGATTGAATCAACTTCTCGGTCAGATGAGATCCAATAAATCCAGCACAACCAGTAACTAAACAACGCATTTTCCCTCCCAAACCTAAGCGCCCAGCTCCCTTACCCCTTGTCGCTTGTCGCCAATCGTTCTCTTATCTTTTTTGCAACTTCCCTGCCTTCTAAAATCGCCTCTTCCATCGTAGAATACTTCCATCCACCATATCGTCCCACTGAATAAATATTTTTCTCTCTTAGGTACTCCTGAATTATCTCCAAATTTCTATCTCGATTTCGATCGTAAATAACATAAGCATAGCGTATTTGTATGCACTTACGCACCAAAATTTCATCTTCTCTTTCCAGGATCCCACCCTTTATTAGGTCTTCTTCCGCTTTGGCGATAAGTTTTCCCTTCTTTTCTCGGTTTATTTCGCCTGGCCTACAGGCGATCTCAACATACACAGAGCTTGTGCCAGGAGGACACATCCCATCTGAAAACTTCTTTGGAAAGCCGACCCGATAGAAGACATGTTCGTTCTCAGGAAAATACACCCAATGTCCGTGGTCTATATTCTCGCGCTTAACTCCCATATTCAAATTCAACACTGAGGTATGTCTTAATTTAAGAGCGGCCTTCTTAATCTCTTCTGGCACATTGTCTATTATCTTTAAAATCAATTCTGACAGAGGAACTGTTGAAACCAGAAATTGGAACTTCTCTTTGAGTTTTCCCCCGTTGAAGTAGGCCGTTTTTTTCCTTATGTTTATCTTGGAAAGGCTTTCGCCCAATTTCAAATTCTTAATCTTCGCAGCAAATGCATCAGCCAATCTCTGGATCCCGCCTCTTTGGGGATAGTAGAAATAGACATTGTATCCGAAACCTTTTCTCTGCTCTCCCAAAGCTCCGATTACTACTTCTTGAACGCTGGGCCAAGGCACGTATTTGGGGTTAACCATTAACCATCCACAGGTTAACTCTCGAGGATGGACTGTCCATATTTTTTGATTATAGGGAATCATAAAATGCTTAGCAATACCCTTCCCAAAATTCCGCAGAATCCAATCGTTGAACGATTCTTCGGATGCACCTCTTTCGGAGTGAATAGAACGGTACTTCGCATCAATGAATCCCAAGACACATTCTTTGACCACTTTCGGCTCTAAACCATGTGTATTTGCCTGAAATGGGTATCTCGTATAGGCCCCTTTTGAATAGATCCAGGAATCTCTCCTATGGCGCCTGAGATTTTCGTTCAAGAGTTTTTTTACCAATCCTTTTGTATATTCTTTCTTCAGGTGCAGGAGATGTCCCAAGATGTCGAACGTGAACTCTCCTCCAAATTTAGGGCATCTTACATACTCTGAGCGACATAAGCCTCCGGCCCTTCTCTCCTTCTCATAAACTGAGTAGTATATTCCTCCCATTTCTTCCAGATGGAAAGCAGTGCTTAATCCGGTCAATCCCGCTCCTATTATTAAGACTTTTCCGGCCATCACTCCACCCTGATATAAATCAAACGAGTCGCGAAAAGGATAGCAAAAGCGATAATCGCTGCATATATAATCACTGCAAGCTCAAATTTAACTACTGTAATCAAAAATGCTGTAACTCCCAATATTATTGAAAGATAGTAATTAATAAGAACAACTTTCTTCCTATCGTAACCCATTGCTTCCAGCCTGAAGGCAAAATGGTCACGACTTCCAGCAAATATCGACTTCCCCTTAAGTATCCGGGAAAATATGACCAACAATGTATCATAGATTGGGATCCCTAAGACTAGAAACGGAGCGAATAGTCCAATATTATTTATTGTTGTGTAACTTTCCCCCATTGAGACAGCAGCCAGAATGAACCCGATAAACAGGCTCCCAGAATCGCCCATAAATATCTTGGCTGGTTGCCAGTTATATCTTAAGAAACCGAGGCAACTTCCAGCCAGAGCTAATGCAGCAAAGTTGACATAAATCTTTTCAGTGGGTAAAGCAATGAAGGAAAAAGCTAGACCCGCAATCACTGCCACTCCCGCAGCCAAACCATCCATTATATCAATAATGTTAATTGCATTAGTTATGCCCACTACCCAGAAAATGGTTAGAAAAATGGCCAGGGGAAGATTGGAAATAAATTCTATTCTGATATTGTAGATAATCAGGATGAGGCTAGCAATGAACTGTCCAAAGAATTTTACCCTGTAGTCGAGCCTCCATATGTCATCGATAAGTCCTAAGACCATTATCAAAGTTCCTCCATAGAAGATACCACGGAGGTTGCGAAGAGTCCCCGAAGGAAAATGGCTAAATAGCCTGACTCCCAAGAGAGTAACAATAAAAGCCAACCAGATAGCTAACCCTCCTAAATAAGGGACTGGTTTTGAATGAATTTTTATATTTGGGACCGGATGGTCGAGAATTTCAAACTTGACTGCTATTTTCCGGAATATAGGAGTCAAAGCATACGCTAGAGCCAGAGCAAAGAAAAATGCCGCTACATAGGAAACCATAGCTATCTCCCCAGGTATCTATCTAAATACTTAATCCTGTTACGTGCAACATCAGTCCATATGCTTTCAGGATAATTCGTTGAAATCAAACTGTAGGCATCTTTTGCTTCTTGCCAATTCCTCAATTCCTCAAAACACTGACCTATATAGAATTGGGCGTAGTCGGAATAGCCATATTGGGTGTAATCTCTTATGAATTTCCTGTAGGCTTCAATTGCCTCTTGCCACTTTTCCAGTTTACGACAACATTCGGCAGTCTTAAATTGGGCATTGGCCGCAAATCTATTTTGCGGAAACCTCTGGATAAGATTCTGATATTCATCCATTGCCTTCCTGTAATCTTTAAGCTTAAAGTGATATATGTCACCCAAGAAATATAAGGCCTCAATGGACAGTCCTGATTTGGGATATTCTGCAATGATATTAAGCAACCTTTGGATGCTCTGTTTATATTTTCCCTGTTCAAAATATTTCTCTGCAAGAATATAATTATTTAATGCCTCCGGATATTCGAGATTATTTCTAACGAGCTCGACCCTCTCCTTGGCAATGGTTACCCATTTAGATTGAGGGTATCTATCGAGTAACTCTTGATATACATCGCAGACTTTCTGATGAGCGAACTTCTCAAAGAAGAGAACATTTCCCAACCTGAATAGACTCTCTTCGTGAAAAGGGTAATCCGAAAATTCCCTCCCTATCCCTGTATAGCAATCAATTGCTTTCTCAAGGTAATCTTTATTGCGATAGGGATTATTATGGTAAAATTGAGCCAGAAGCCACTTGCCCCAGGCTTTCACATCCTTATCCTTAGTCATCCTGATACATCCCTCATATTCAGAAACCAGGTACCTTCTGTCCACTCCTTTCTCTTTAGAGAGAGGTTTGATCCTTCTCCTTATCCTCTCTTCCACTTTCCTATACCTCTTTTTCCTAGAAAGCGAGTCTGACAGTCTTTTTAACAAGCTGTATAATATGATGGAAATGCTAACCACTACAATGGCAATTATTAACTTAATAATCATCTTTCTTTTGATTACCCTCCTTTCAGAAAGCCTCGAGCCTTCCGGAATTTAGGAAAGAGCATCTCTAAGCCATTGAACAGTCTTTTCCAGACCGGTATCGAACCCGATCTCAGGTGAATAATGAAGAGTCTTCTGAGCCTGAGAGATATCTGCCAAAGAATGTCTCACATCACCTTTTCTTGGACTCTGATAAGTAGGCTCTATTCCGATTTGGAGAATCCCATTCAGTCTCTGCACCAATTCATTTATAGTAACGCTCTTACCGCAAGCAATATTGAAGACTCCTCCAGATGCCCCTTTTGCTTTGCATGCTTCTAAATTTGCTTCTACCACATTATCTATAAAAGTGAAATCTCTCGATTGCTCGCCATCACCATAAATAGGGGGTGATTCCCCTCTCAACATGAGCGTGATGAATTTGGGAATGACTGCTGCATATTGCGAACCGGGATCCTGCCTAGGACCAAAAACATTAAAGTAACGGAGACAGACTATCTCCAGTCCATAACTGGAATAGTATATCCGACAATACTCTTCTCCAATCAACTTAGTGACGGCATAGGGAGACTGAGGACCGGTTTTCATTCCTTCTTTTTTAGGTAAAGTTGGAGTATCTCCGTAAACCGAGGATGAAGAAGCATAAACCACTCTCTTGACTCCCACCTGAAGCGCCACTAATAGGACATTCAATGTTCCCAGAATGTTAACTCTAGTAGTGGTGAGAGGATCTTTTATTGACCTCTCTACAGAGGGCAGAGCTCCCTGGTGAAGGACAAAATCGACTCCAACCATTGCCCTCCTGACTATTTCCAAATCCCTGAGGTCTCCTTCAATGAGCTCGATACCATCTTTAAACTTAACAATATTTTCTCTCTTACCTGTAGAGAAATTATCCAGTATTCTGACTTTCTCCCCCCTTTTAACCAGTTCTTCAGAAATATTTGAGCCAATAAAACCAGCCCCTCCAGTCACTAAATATAATGCCAATCCTCGCTCCTTTCCTTCTGTTGGTTATCATAATTTTATTATCTTCTTACTTTTTATTTCTTTAGTTGCATTTCTGGAATCGATAATGAGCTTTGCGTTTTCTACAATCTCCTTATAGTCATAGTCGCTGTGAGCAGTGGTAATTACCACGCAATCGGCATTTCTTAAAGAACTCCTTGTCAGGCGAATCGATTTCAGTCTCTCTACTTGAGGCACATAAGGGTCGTTATATACGACCTTTCCTCCTCTCTCTTTGAGAAGCCTCATAACGTCCAAAGCTGGTGATTCCCGGATGTCCGAGACATTACTCTTGTAGGCTACCCCTAAGATGAGGATTTTAGATCCATTTATGCTTTTCTTTCTCTCATTCAGTGCAGCATCAATCTTACCGACCAGAAACTCAGGCATTTTACTGTTTATTTCACCAGCCAGTTCAATAAAACGGGCATAAAAGTTTAAAGCTTTCAGTTTCCAGGAAAGATAGTGGGGATCTACAGGCACGCAGTGGCCTCCTAGACCAGGGCCTGGATAGAAAGGCATAAAACCGAATGACTTTGTGGCAGCCGCGTCTATCACCTCCCAGGTATCCAATTTCAGCCTGTCGCAGATAAGGGCGATCTCATTAACCAATCCCACGTTGACAATGCGAAAGGTATTCTCCAGAAGTTTTACCATCTCTGCAGATTCCGTTGAAGAGACGGGAACCACCTCATCAATTATCTGTTCATAGAGAGTAACAGCAATACTGGTGCATTTCTTTGTGATCCCACTTACAATTTTGGGTGTATTCTTTATAGTGTAAATCTTATTACTAGGATCTATACGTTCTGGCGAGAAAGCCAGAAAGAAGTCCCTTCCTGCTTGAAGATTTCCTGCTTCCAATCGGGGGAGAATCACTTCTCTCGTTGTGCCTGGATAGGTTGTGCTTTCAAGTATAACGAGCTCTTCCGGGTGCAAATATTTAGCGACTTCTTCAACGGCGGAAATAATATAAGAGATATCAGGGTCTCTAGTCTTACGCAAAGGAGTTGGGACGCAAATGCTCACTGCATCGACTCCTTTCAATACACTGAAATCCGAAGTTGCTTCCAATTTTTTATTCTTTACCAACTTTTGAAGTTCTCCTTCCGGGATATCTTTAATATAGCATTTTCCTCGGTTAACCATATCTGTTTTATCTCTGTTAGTTTCAACGCCTTTAACGTGAAAACCTGCTTTCCCAAACTCCACTGCCAGTGGTAGTCCTACATATCCTAACCCAATAACACCGATTTTAGCCTTGTGTTGAACAATTTTCTCCTTCAATCCCATTTATCTTCCTCCTGGAGGGAACATTTTCTTAACCGTTTCACAAGCCAAAGCGATGAAAAACTTTGGCTGTTTAAAGAATCGCTTTACCACTCTCTCATAAAAAGCAGATGGGCTCCTGAAGAAGAGTTCTAAGCGAGAAATAAAGTTAACCTTGGAGACCATCTTCTCTACTTCTTTAGCAGTAAACTGAGGGGTATCAATTTGACCTCTGCGAGACCTGATGGCTTTAAAGTTAAAATTTGGCCTGAGATAGTTTTCTCTTTGGCAAATTTCATAGAGACGCGTACCTGGATGTGGAGTAGCAAGGGTAATACTCAAGTTATCTACTTTCAAATTTAGGGCAAAGCTCAAAGTCTTTTCCATCTGCTCTTTCGTCTCTCCAGGAAAACCCACCACAAAAAACGCATCTACAGCCATCCCCAATTTCCTACAGAAATTGATTACGGGCTTTACCTTTTTGAGGTTCAAGGGTTTCTGAATGATACGGTGCAGAACATAATCATCCCCAGACTCTATGCCAAGACTTATCTTATAGCACCCGCTTTCCCTCATTTTCCTCAGCAATTCTTCATCAAGGGTCCAAATTGCAACCCCGTTTGGAGTAGTCCACAACAGGTTAAGTTTTCTTTTAATCATTTCGTCGAAAATCCGAAAAGCCCTCACTTTATCGAATGTCAGGTTGTCGTCATAGAATTGTAATTCTTTTACTCCGTACTTTCTTACCACATATTCTATCTCGTTTATCACATTTTCTGGCGTACGGGTTCTATATTTTCTACCCCAAATCGTATGGATGGAACAGAAAATACAATTAGCAGGGCAGCCTCTCGATGTGGAAAGGCAAGTATTCGGTATTCTGCGAGCTGTAGTTCCCATTGGACTATTTATTTTAAAATATTTTTCCATTGAAAGCAAATGTCTCGCTGGAAAAGGAAGTCTATTCAGGTCTTGAATATAATTCGTCTTCGGTAAAACTCTTACACTTCCATTTTTTCTGAAGGCCAATCCATCCAGCGCTGAAAACTCCCTTCCGGTCTCTAACGCCTTAAGTAAGCCCCGGGTAGTATACTCCCCCTCCCCAATCATAGCGAAGTCAACATTGTCATCCTCCATGACTAACTCCGGAAGGGCCGAAGGATGTGCTCCACCAAACAGTGTAATTATATTTGGGTTTACTTCCTTGGCAAGCTTGACAACTTTATGAGAATTTTCAGCCTGAGTAGAAAAAAGACAAGAAACTCCCACAACATCAGGGACAAATTCTTCTATTTCCCTTTTTATTTCATCGAAATGTAGACCATATCTCTTGAAATCCCTGTCGATAACTTCTTCTTTTTCGTAACCCTCTACAACAGCATCCAGTATCTTCACCTCATAGTTTTTCTCTAAAACAGCAGCCAAATAGGCCAAGCCCAGTGGAGGCTGCGCGCCCTTGGGTTCGATGCTTAAAATGTCATAAGGCGGCTGGATCAGTAATATTTTCTTTATCTTTCTGGAAACCAAGATTTATTACCTCTTTTTTCTCCTCTTTTCTTCTCAATTAATTCCTCATAAAGTCTTCCGGTTTCACTTACCACTCTTTCTATTGTAAATTTCTCCTCTATCCGTCTTCTTCCCGCACCACCCATTTGTTTCCTTAAATTATCATCCTTTAATAATATTAGTATCCGCTCAGCCAGACTCTCCGAATCCCGGGGCCGTACCAGAAATCCCGTAACTCCATCAACAATCACTTCAGGATTTCCCACCACATTAGTTGTAACCACCGGCTTGGCCATTACCATTGCTTCCAAAATCACCATAGATAATCCTTCCCAGAGTGTAGCCAGGGCAAAGATATCGAACAGAGCCAAGACACGAAGGACATCTCTCCTGTAGCCAGTAAAGGTAATATGCTCCTTCAATCCCAAATTAAATGCCGACTTGACTAACTCTTCACGTTGAGGCCCGTCTCCCACAATAAGAAAGTGCACCTCAGGATATTCTCTTATTATAATCCTTGCAGCATTTAAAAGATATTGGTGTCCCTTCTCCTTCGCCAATCGACTCACCACACCTACGATAGCCACATTAGGCTTTAAACCAAGTTCCTCTCTTTCTATTGGCGTCACTTTCGCTTCAATAAGGCCGATTCCGTTACGGATGGTCACTATCTTCTTAGGATCTATATGGGCTTTTTGAATGATATAAATCCTTATGGCATCCGAGACTGCAGTGAACTTATCTACCAAAGGTGAAGTCAGCTTCTCAAGAAACAGAGGACACTTCCTAGTCACCTCTATACCTTGCATAGAAGAGATCACCACTGGCACTCTAGCCAATTTTGCAGCTATACGGCACAATATATTTGCACGGAATAGGTAAGAGTGGATAATATCAATCTTTTTATTCTTCATCAAGTAAAATAATTTGATAACTGCCCTAAAGCTGTCAAGAAGAATCAAAAAACCGGGACCTCTCGGCATATTCAAATATTCCACCTTGATACCCCTTTCTTTCAATTCATTTGACAAGGCCGCCTGGCCTTTTAGGCAACAAACTGAAAGATTGTACCTGGCTTTATCGAACAATGGAAGGAACTGAACAAACATCTTTTCCGTACCCCCCACAGTCAAACCAGGAACAACTTGCAA
>JBHIBS010000014.1:0-45091 GCA_046759165.1 bacterium
CAACGCACTATCTTTTAGGTTCCTGTGTTGGTCCGCATCCTTATCCCATGATGGTGAGGGATTTTCAGTCAGTTATTGGCAAAGAGGTCAAGCGTCAGATATTGGAAAAGGAAGGTCGATTCCCAGACTATTTAATAGCCTGTGTGGGAGGTGGGAGTAATTCTCTTGGTCTATTTCATCCTTTCTATAACGATGGAGTAAAGTTTATTGGAATTGAAGCGGCCGGGCTGGGGATAAAGAGTGGCAGGCACGCTGCTCCTCTATATGCGGGAGAGATAGGAATCTTGCATGGCTCGAAAAGTTATGTCCTACAGGACAGCAATGGGCAAATTCTTCCTGCACATTCTGTTGCTCCCGGCTTGGATTATCCTGGAGTTGGACCTGAACACAGTTTTTATAAGAAGACAGGGCGTGCCGATTACTTTGTAGTTACGGATAAGGAGGCACTGGAGGCTTTCCATCTACTCTCTGAGACCGAGGGCATTATTCCGGCGTTGGAGCCAGCTCATGCTTTGGCCTACTTAATGAAAATGGCAAAGGATACTAATAAAGACGAGATAATTGTCCTTTGTCTCTCTGGCCGGGGAGATAAGGATGTGGAGATAGTGAAGGGGAGGATGAAGGGATAGTTTTCGGAGTCGCTCGGTTAGAACCTCGCTCTAATTCCGCCAGCGCTGGGGCGAAACCTGGCGGAATTGAAGCTCCTTTAACTATCCCTTCATCCTCAGGATGTTAAGAGGTGGGATAGTTTTCGGAGTTGCTCGGTTAGAACCTAAATTTTTGATAACGCAGGTTTATGAACAGGATTGAGAGTAAATTTGTAGAGTTAAAGAGTAAGGGTACAAAGGCTTTAATCACTTTTATTACTGCCGGTGATCCAGATTTGGATACGACCTTTGAGTTGGTTTTGGAAATGGAGAGGAAAGGTACAGATGTGGTTGAGCTGGGGGTTCCTTTTTCAGATCCTTTGGCTGACGGTACTACCATTCAGAGAGCATCCCAGAGAGCGCTAAAGAATAAAGTAAGATTAGAAGATATACTCAAATTGGTTTATAAATTGAGAAGGAAGACGGAAATTCCAATCGTTCTGATGAGTTATTTGAATCCTGTTTACAAGTATGGGTTGGAAGAATTTGCCAGAATGTGCAGAAAAACGGGCGTAGATGGGGTTATCATTCCAGACCTTGTGCCCGAAGAAGCAGAAGAGTGGCTGAGAGCGGCACGCTTGAATAAATTATCTACGATTTTTCTGGCTGCTCCCACCAGCCCGCTCGATAGGATAAAAAAAATTGCCAGCAAAAGCACGGGTTTCCTATATTATGTATCTTTAACTGGCGTGACCGGCGCCCGTGACAAATTGAATACCAATGTAATTGAGGCTTTAAAAGCCATTAAAAGGATAACTAATAGACCTGTAGCCTGCGGCTTCGGGATCTCCAATTCCCGACAGGCAAGAAAGATATCTAGATATAGCGATGGTGTAATTGTGGGTAGCGCCATTATAGACTTGATTGAAAGGAGCACCACCAGAAAGGCTATACTAAGGAATGTGGGTAATTTTGTGGTGTCTTTACACCAGAAAATGGTAGGTGATTAGCATGCCAGTCGAAGTTCCCGGCGGTAAAAAGAGTGTGCCAGGCGGCCTCTGGACTAAATGTGGAAAGTGTAATGAGATAATCTACAACAAGGAACTGGAAAAGAACTTTAGGATTTGTCCCAAGTGCGGCCATTACTTCCAATTGACAGCAAAACAGCGCATTAAGTTACTTTTGGACAGAGGAAGTTTCAGGGAGGATTACGCTAATCTTAAAACAAGCGATCCCCTAGGCTTTGTTGCTGTTCAATCGTACAAAAATAGGTTGAAGCAAGACCAGAAGAAGACGGGGTTGAGTGAGGCGGTTATTAGTGGCGAAGGTAGAATAGGAAAGCACAGGGTGGCTGTGGCTATTTTAGATTTTGACTTCATGGGTGGGAGTATGGCTTCGGTGGTGGGGGAAAAAGTAACTCGCCTAATTGAAAAAGCAGTCAAGAAAAGAATTCCGTTAATTATTGGCTCTTCTTCTGGCGGGGCGAGGATGCAAGAGGGAGTTCTTTCACTAATGCAGATGGTAAAGACAAGCGCAGCCCTTGGCCTATTGGGTCGGAAAAAGATACCTTTTATTTCGATTTTAACTAATCCAACTACAGGCGGAGTAAGTGCAAGTTTTGCCATGTTGGGTGATGTAATTATTGCAGAGCCAAAAGCGCTTATCGGCTTTGCTGGCCCGCGGGTTATCGAACAGACGATAAAGCAGAAATTACCCGAGGGATTTCAGACTTCAGAATTCTTATTAAAGCATGGTTTAATAGATATGATAGTTGAAAGAAAAGACTTAAAGAGCACTGTTATTAAAATATTGGAACTTTTTTCATCCAGATAAGCCGAAATTGATGCCCATAGATGTTCGGACGACCGTCCGCTTGGGCGGGGGAATCACCGCTCGCGTCCACTCTTTATGATTGAAAAATTCCAGTATGACCTATCCGCAGGTTTTAGATTACCTTTCGGGTTTGGACCATTTAGGTATAAAATTTGGGCTATCCAATATTAAAAAGCTTTTGAGAGTCAGCGGCATTTGTGATGAGAAATTCCGGATAATCCATATCACCGGGACCAATGGAAAAGGGTCTGTAGCTATTTTTCTCTCCAGTATTCTTAAACAAGCTGGATTTAGAGTCGGCCTTTATACTTCGCCGCATTTGGTCGATTTTCGAGAACGCATTCAAGTAGATGGTAGGTATATTCCAAAGAGGAAAGTTACCGAACTCTTTTCTCAGTTACTATTTCTTACCAGAACTGCCCGCGCAGAATTCTCCCTGAAGCCGACCTATTTTGAAATAACGACAGCCCTGGCGCTCCAATACTTTTCTCAAGCCAATGTTGAAATAGCCATCTTAGAAGTTGGCATGGGGGGGCGTTTAGATGCCACAAATGTATTCAAGCATTCCTTGGTCTCAATTATCACCAATGTTAATTATGAGCATACGGAGTATTTGGGTAAAAAAATTTCTGATATCTCTCGAGAAAAAGCAGGAATCATAAAAAGGAATGGTGTCGTAATTACTGGAGTGAAGCAGAGAAGAGCCCTTGAAGTAATAGAGGGAGTATGTGAGAAGAAAAAAGCGAGATTATTCCGTTTAGGAAAAGATATCAAAGTCCAACAAGTAAATCAGAGAAGAAACGCTAGTGATTTCTGTGATTTCCAGAGGTTCGATTACCAGGGAATTTTCGATAGTTTCAGAGATTTAAAGATAAGACTTCTGGGGAGACACCAGATAGAGAATGCGGCTTTGGCCTTAGGTGCAATCGAAGGATTAGAATTGAGAGGAATCCAGCTGGCGGAGAAGCATTTGAGACAGGGTCTAGAGAAGGCAACCTGGTCGGGGAGATTGGAAGTTTTAAATTTTGTCAACTGGAAAGGAGAGGAGCGTAGGGTAGTATTAGATGGTGCGCATAATCCATCTGCTATGCGCTGCCTCAAGAATGCCCTTCTGGAGGGGGTTATCCCCCATCGGAGGATAATTCTTGTTTTGGGAATTTTAAAAGATAAAGATGTGAAAAAGATGGTGGCAGAAATCGCTCCTCTGTGTCGGGAAGTGGTGGTGACTTCACCCAATATCGAGAGAGGCTTTGATAAGGATTTGCTTAGAAGAGAGGTTTTGAATTATCTCCCTTCAAATAGGGTCCGGATAGGGGATGGCGTTGGAGGGGCCTTGAAGAGGGCACTTGAGATTGCCAATACGGATGATTTAATCTGTGTTACTGGTTCCTTGTATACCGTAGGTGAAGCCAAGAGTGCATTGAGACTATGAAGAAGTATTCTATCGGAATAGACATCGGTGGAACGAATATAACTGTAGCCCTGGTCACAGAAAAAGGGAAAATCGTAAGAAAGATTAGATTTCCCACCAAGGCGGAAGAGGGCAAAACTAAGACCATCAAACGCATCATAAAAGCTTTAGATGAGATTATGAAAGGTCTCCGGTCGAAATCTATAGAGGGAATAGGCATTGGGGTAGCTGGTGATATCGACCAGGATAGGGGGATTGTCCGATTCTCTCCCAATCTATTCTGGAAGAATGTGCCTTTAGGTCGTTTGATAAGAAAGAAGTTCAATCTGGGGGTGGTTCTAGACAATGATGCTAATGCCGCTGCCTGGGGAACATACATTTTGGAAACTAGGAGAAAGGTAAGGAACTTGCTCTGCATAACCTTGGGTACTGGCGTGGGAAGTGGCATCATACTCAACGGAAGGATATATCACGGTTCCTCAGGCAGTGCCGGTGAGATTGGGCATATGACTCTCAATCCGCAAGGTCAAAGATGCAGGTGCGGGAATTATGGCTGTCTTGAAACTTATATTGGCTCCCCCTATATTGTTAAAAAGGCGATTAGGGAAATTAGAAAAGGTGAGAAGAGCCTGATAGAGAAGATCGCTGGTGGAAACTTGGAGTCAATTACTTCCGAGACCATTCAGGCTGCTGCCCTACAGGGTGATAAACTGGCAAGGAGAATCTGGAAAGAGGCAGGAGAGTATTTAGGAATAGCATTGTCTGGAGTTATTAATCTTCTAAATCCAGGAGTCATAGTTTTTGGCGGGGGAGTGGCTAAGGCTGAAGAATTAATTTTCAAACCAATGAAAGCAGAAATAAGAAAACGCACTTTCAGGGCTCCTTTTGAGAAAGTAAAGTTTACTCGCACAAAGTTCGGTGAAGACTTAGGAGTAATCGGTGCGGCTTTACTGACATTCCAAGGAAATAGAAAGTGAAAAGTGTAAAGTGTAAAGTTACCATAACTTTTCTCTCTCGCATTACACTTTACGCACTGTTGGTGCCTTCCTATATAGTCTTTGTGGCTATTTTTTCATTTTGTCAATCTGCCACAGCTTACCTTCCTGAAGGGAAAGAACCCTATATAAGTTTATCCAGCACCTATGTAGTTGTTGGGAGGAGTTCTGAATTAGGGCCCGTCCAGGATAACCCGATTATTCTTTCAGCCGAGTACATTGAGTATACAAGAGAAGGGAATAAGGTCTTAGCCCGTGGTAATGTTAAGATAGAAGATAGGGATGTTATCGTGGAATGTGATGAAGCTATTTTCGACTTGGAAGAGGAGAAAATCGAAGCAAAAGGCGAAATCATTCTTCAAGACAAAGAGACTATCATCCATGGCAGTCAAATAATCTACGATTTGAGGACAGGGGGTGGAGTTATAGATAATGCTTCATCATTTATAGAACCCTGGTATGTTTCCGGTGCAAAGATAGAGAGAGTAAGCGATAAAGAAATTGTTGTACATAATGGCTATATTACTTCCTGTGAACTCTCCCCTCCCCATTATCGGTTGAAAGCAAAAAAAATTCGTGTATTACTGGGAGATAGGTTTTACGCATATAATGTCCTGACGTATTTAGGCAAAATTCCCATATTCTATTTCCCTTTCTACTGGCGCTCATTGCGCGAGAGAAGGTTTAAGTGGGGACTGAAATTGGGCTCCAATCGCGAGGAAGGCTTTTTCGCTAAAGGAAATTTTGGCTATGCCTTCAGTAGCAAGACATACGGAAGTTTACTCCTCGATTATATGACCAAGAAAGGAGTCGGTTTTGGAGGCAGATATGATTACAATTTGCAGGATAAAGTAAAAGGATTCTTGTACGGATATTACATTAAGGAGAAAGATACTGAAGAAAAGAGATGGCGCGGAGAGGCAGAACACTTTCAGAGGTTAGGAAACGACTTCTATTTTCAGACGAAGCTGGACTATATGTCCAATCAACAGTTTAATCGGGTATATAATAAAGAAGACTGGATACCAATGAAAGAGGAACTGAAATCTCATATTGCTCTTACACGCTCCAGACCCAACTATACTTTGAGGATAGTTGGAGAAAGGAAGGATGTATGGGATTACCAGACTGGGCGATTTGTCAATATTCTGGGCTATTCTCCCAGGCTTTCATTTGCCACAAATCTTCTCCAAATCAAGAAAGGGCTACTCTATTATAAATTAGGAGCGAACTACGCCAACTGCTATCTTAAACCATACGATTATGTCACCAGAGAATTTCAGGAAGGTCACCGTCTAAATCAGAGCGAGGTCTATTTTGACTTGGTCAATAAACTGAGGTTGTCACGCAGGGCCAGCATAAATACAGAGGTGGGTTTTCAAGAAAGTTGGCGAGATAAAGATGAGGACTGGAATAGAAAGAATGTATATAAGAATATATACCACACTCAAACAAACCTACGAACCCGAATTACTAGGTCTTTCGATACAGACTTAACGCACAGTTTTCAGCAAGAACAGGGTAAGAAGACGACCCTCAATAAACTTTCGATTTTGGGAAGAATTCGCCTTCTTTGGCTATTGGAATTTACGTCCTCCACAGGATATAGTTTTATTGGAGAGAGAAATCTTAGATTCGATAACCTTTTGTCCCGGGTCGACTTTACTCCCTCCTCTTTAGCCAGGTTCTATTTGGAACATAACTACGACTTGAACAGGGAGAGGACGGCTAATTTTCAGACTGAGGCGATATTTGGTCCAGGAGCAAGGAAGTGGTCAATTAATGCCAGATTGACCTATTTAGAGGGAACTTCTGACTATCCCCATCACCTCGACATCCTAAATGGGTTTATTTTTCCAATTGCCCAGAAATGGAGGGCTCGACTGACTACCAGATACGATATCTATAATGGTGAGCTTATGGAACGGGGAATTCATCTCTATCGAGACCTCCACTGCTGGGAAGCAAGGTTTAGCTGGACAAAGATACCTTCCAAGGAAGAGATATGGTTCACGGTTAATTTGAAGGTCTTTCCCGAAGAGAGAATAGGCCTTTACCATAATATTGATGAGGAAGAGTGGAGACTACGGAGAAAGTAATATTTGTTTGACAATTTCTTTCCATTTTGTTAATATTAGTGTTACTTAGAAGGAAAGGTGCCAAGGTAGCTCAGTTGGTAGAGCACCGGACTGAAAATCCGGGTTGTCCCCAGTTCGATTCTGGGCCTTGGCACATTTTTTATCTTTTACATTCTTGGACATTGCGAAGTTCTGGGAGTATTAATTTCATATCTCAAAAATATGTACTTTCCT
Source organism: bacterium (assembly GCA_046759165.1). Lineage (GTDB taxonomy): Bacteria > UBA6262 > WVXT01 > WVXT01 > WVXT01 > JBHIBS01. Next base: position 7,139 of record JBHIBS010000014.1, read on the forward strand.
TAAATCCAACTCTACATCCACTATCTCACCCTCTTTAAATCCTGTATCAGGTGTTAACACAGAACATTTGTATTTATTAAGCAAGATATGAAGAAGCATCTCTCTTCCCAATGGTTCAAGGGAGTCTATTTTTGCCTTGAAGCTTTGACTCACCCCGTTAGAAATCCTGGCTCTAAGCGGGACAGTCGCCTCTGAAGGCTTGTTTCTAACGGGGCTAATGTAGATATGTTCTGGTCTTATCCCCAAAATACAAGATTTTGCTTTTAACTTTTTCAAATCTTTTGTCTTATTAGCTGGCGTTCTCACTTTTCTATCACCGAGAATTATATAGAATATTCCTTCCTCTTCGATAAATGAAGTTTCAAGTAAGTTCATAGGAGGGGAACCTATAAATGTTGCTACAAATGTGTTGATCGGCCTTTCGTATAATTCATTTGGCGTGCCCATCTGCTCAAGTTTGCCGTCTTTTAATATACCAATCCTGTCACCTAAAGTCATAGCTTCAACCTGATCGTGAGTAACATAAATAGTTGTTATACCTAATTTACGCTGAAGATTCTTCAATTCAGCGCGCATAGATAATCTCAACTGGGCGTCAAGATTAGATAATGGCTCATCTAAGAGGAGTACAGTTGGATGGCGCACTATTGCCCGGGCAATAGCAACCCTCTGGCGTTGGCCACCGCTTAATTCGCCTGGTTTAGCAGCAAGTAAACTTGAAATTCCCAGTGTAGAAGCAACTTTTTCCACAGCTTCTTTTATTATCCTCTGTTTTGTCCCAATAATTCGTAAAGGGAATGCTATATTTTCAAATACATTCAAATGTGGATATAATGCATAACTTTGGAAAACAAAAGCAACATTTCGATCTTTCGGCATAAGGAAGACTCTTTTCTTGGTAGAAGCAACCAATCTATCATTATACCATACCTCGCCGCTGGTGGGCTTTTCTAACCCGGCAATTAAATTTAGCAAGGTAGACTTACCGCAACCACTCGGGCCAAGTAACACAAAAAATTCCTTGTCTTGTATTTCAAGATTTATATCATTTAAAGCCGTAATCTGACCACGCAAGGGAAAGAATTTTTTTGTCAAATTGATTAATTTCAGTATCATCCTTTTACCGCGCCTCTGGTTAAACCTGTAATTATGTGTCGCTGAAAGGCGATGGTCAATATAACTACCGGTATAGTGGTCGCAACTGATGCGGCCATGATATTTCCCCAAGGTATTTCTCCATGCAATCCCTGAAAAAGTGCAATACCCACGGGTATAGTGCGTGCACTATAGTCGGTTGTTAATATTAGAGCAAACATAAATTCATTGAAGGCAAAAATAAATGCAAGTAACGCCGTAGAAAAAAGTGCCGGTGCAGCAACCGGAAAAATTACTTTACGAAGTGTTTGCCAACGCGTGGAGCCATCAATTAGTGCAGCCTTATCCAACTCCTTGGGAATCTGAGCAAAATAACTTACAAGTATCCAGAGTGATAAGGGCAAAATCCAGGCAATATAGGGAAGTATTAAGGCGTTATAAGTATTTATCCACCCGAGTCTTGTCATAACCTTAAACAGATAACCGATCAGGCTTATCTGCGGAAACATTGAAACTGCAAGCACAAAAAATAATATGAACATTTTCCCAGGTAAAGCCAAACGGGTTATGGAATAAGCCGCCAAACCAGCTATTAATACGGAGAAAACTGCACTTATGAACGATACTATAAGGCTATTTCGGAGGTAATCAAGGAAATGAAGAGACTTCATGGTTAATACCGCGTGGTAATTTTTCAATGTAAATTCGAAAAGATTCCCTCCGGACAAGAAATCGGGCCCGGAAACTGCGCTAATTAGAGCCATGTATACAAACGGCATCAAACAGAAGCTTACCATAAAAACTGAACCAACTAAAATAAGAATAAATTTAAGCCTCTCCTCATTCATGTTACTTCCTTAATAAAGCGACCTGATTTAACATAGATAATGGATAAACCAAAAGCAATAGCAAAGAGGAGCACCGAAACAGCAGAGCCATAGCCAAAGTCGCTCATAAGAAAATATTTATAAGCATAGAGGGAAAGTGATGTTGTTGCGCCACCCGGTCCGCCATGGGTAAGCACGTATATAACGTCAAAGATTCTTAATGCATCAATTGTCCTGAACAGTAACGCCACGATGATCACCGGTTTAAGCAATGGCAGGGTAATTCTGTAAAATCTTTGTAAAAAATTCGCTCTGTCAACCTGTGCCTGCGCGTAGAGTTCATTTGGTATTGCTTGTAGTCCGGCAAGGAGAATAATCGCTACAAAAGGTGTTGTCTTCCAAGCATCCGAAATCACCAGCGAGAAGAAAGCCCCAATATTTGTGCCTAACCAATTTATTGGTTCCCCAGAAATTCCTAATTTTATACATAAAAAATTTGCTAGCCCATAGTTGTAGTTATAAATCAGTTCCCACGTACGCGCTGATATTGCCGCCGGTATCGCCCAGGGTATAAGCACACAGGCCCGCAAACAGCTCCGCAATGGTATGTTTTGGTTGAGAAGTTGCGAAAACAGTAGCCCTAAAAGCATTTCTAATGGGACAGATACAGCTATGAACAGCAGGGTGAACCGAAGAGCTTGCCAGAATCTAGGGTCAAGAAACAACTGTTTGTAATTTTCAAAAAATATGAATTTCTTTTCCAAAAAAGCAACATCCCTAAAACTACTGGTGATAACTGTCCCTAACACAGGTAAGAGGATGAACACCAGAACGAACAGAATAAGTGGTAGGACAAAGCTATAAGATTCTTTCAATTCTCTAAACCCCGTTAGAGAGTTGAATTTATTCCTCCTGATATTTTTAGTTACTTTTTTATTGATCATAGTACCACATTTACCCCAGTAAAAATTCGACTTTATAGAAACGCAATAATTATCTAACAGTGGAACAAAATTATCTCCGAAATTATTGCAACGAATCTTTAGAAATTTCTAACGGGGTCGGTACCTTTCAACCACTTTTTGTGCTTCTCGCTCTGCACGGACGAAGGCAACTTCCGGTGCTAATTCACCAGTAATTATTCCACTTATATATCGCTGAATAACTTCTGAAATCTGTGTATAATAGGGCAAATTTGGTCGAGGTTCTGCATTTTCAAATACTTTTCTCAAACTAGCAAAGTGGGGCAATTTTTTAAGTACCTCATCGTCTGCGTACACATCCTTTCGGCCGGGATTCCAGCCAAGTTCCAGAGCAAGCTTCTTCTGGGTTCTGTATGAAGCTACAAATTTGACGAATTGAAAGCTTTCCGATTTTACATTGGAAAATTTTGAAATACCGATATGCCATCCTCCAAGAGTCGACGCACTCTTGCCGGATTGAAAATGGGGGAGACGAGCGATACCAAATCTGTCCTTCACTTTTGAATCTTTACTTTGGTGAAGTGACCAGGCATAGGGCCAGTTGCGTTCAAATAGTGCATTACCTTGCTGGAAAAATATCCTCACTTCCTCTTCCGTCATCTCGGTAAATGTATTGGGAGGAGAGATCTTGTAACTGTGTATTAGGTCATGCATAAATTGGGCTGCTCTTATATTCTCAGGCAGATTCAATAATATATTGTTATTTTGGAAAATAATTCCACCACCATTTGAGCCTGCAAATTCTAAGAAGTTACAAATTAGGCCTTCGTATTGAACCCCTTGCCACACAAACCCATAAAAATCTGGGTTGATTTTTCTAACATCTTGCTGGACCTTGAGGGAATAATCGACAAGTTGATCCCACGTTTGGGGTGGTTTTGTATATCCATATTTTTTTAGTAAATCTTTTCTATAATACAAAAGCCCACCGTCCACATATACGGGAAGTGCTATTAAACTTCCTTTATATCTGTCTACTAAATTTACTACCTTGCTAAAGAATACTTCAGGGTCTAACCTATCTTTCTCAATGTAGTTATCAAGAGGCTCTAACCAATCTGACATTGCGAACTGTCCGACCCAGGCAACATCCATAAGGAAGACATCAGGGTCATTCTTTCTGGATTTTAAGGAAATTAGGAGCCCTTGACGTCTTTGGTCGGTATCAGTAGGCTGTCGTAAGATATCCACTTTTATACCTGTCTGACTATCAAATTCCTTTACAATTACCTGCCAAAACTCTAATTCGCTAGGCGCCCCACCTACGGCGAAAGTGACTATCCTTCCTTCTCTTTTGGTGCACCCGATAACAAGAAATGTAAAGCAAAAAGTAATCAAAATAAATTTTTTATTAAACATATTTCGTCAACTGTGATTTGGGGTTGACTTTTGACAGCTTCTCAATAATTATTATCCATCCAGCCTGGGTTTGTTTAGAAATAAGAAGCAGGGGGACCAAGGGTACTTGACAACTTCCGCTACACTATTCAGAATTTACCCTCAGTTTCATATTGAAATAATTATATTAAATCAGTTTAATTTTATGCAACAAAAAAATCAAAAAAGTAACCATAAGTTTCTCACCTGCATAAACAAGCTCAATTTACTAAAATTCTTGAATTCTTCTTACGTAAAACTAAAGTTCAGTCAACTGGAAAATGTAGCGAAGGAGCCAATAGCTCCCCACCGAGTGGTTTAAGAGAGAGGGGTAGAATGAGAAGATCGTATATTTTACTTTTCTGTATTCTGTTAATTGGGTTAATTGCGAGACCTTGTTTTAGTGAACAGGTTGGAATAGATCGTTATGTTTGGGAATCTTACTCTGAAGGTATGAAACTTGGTTGGTTTTAGGTCTTATGGGAGGAATTAATCAAGCAAGCATGGAAACCAACATTTTTCTTGTAGATTTTGCAAACACTGTGAGGACGAAATTTGCTGGAACAGTTGAGCGGGTTGCATCCCAGTAGTCCGGGTCATTTGCCCCTACGCGTTACCTATTTGCTGCTACGGCTGGTGAAACAGAAGAGAGAAGATTGATAACCAGCAAAAATGGCCCTGTAAGAATCATTCTTTTGCCAGTGTAACAGATTATCACCCAACCTCTGTTAGCCTCTGAGCCTCACCCGGTAGGTAATCTTCAGAGTGGCGTGTTGGTCACCTTGCCCCGTCCCGAAACCCAAACCGGATCGGGAAAGGGCCGAAAATTCAAGATACGCCAGAATAATTGCAAACCTGGTTCCTACCCTGCTTTTTAGCTCTGTAGAGGGCCTGATCGGCTCTCTTAATGAAGACTTTTCGTGAGATCTTTTCTTCTATATCCTTCTTTGTGTAAGAAGCAGTGCCGACGCTTATTGTGACCTTAAGCGGCATATTGCCCAGCCCATTAAATTCAGTTTCTTCTATAATTGTCCTTATCCTCTCTGCAAAAATGGCAGCTCCTTGACTATCCATCTCAGGCGTAATAATGGCGAATTCTTCCCCGCCATACCGAGCTGCGATGTCAAAGCTGCGGATTTTCTCTTTCAATTTCTTGGCTATCATTTTCAACACCTCATCTCCCGTTTGGTGACCATAGAGGTCGTTAACTGATTTGAAATGGTCTATGTCAATCATCAACAGAGAGAGAGGTTGTCCATATCGTTGAGTCCGTTCTATTTCTTCTTTCAGGCGAAATTGAAAGTATCTGGGAATGTAGAGCTGCGTCAAGCCGTCGGTAATCGCTAATTCATATAATATAGCATTTTCTATAGTTACTGCTACGTGGTTGGCCAATGTGGAATATAAGGTAACTTCATCCTTGGTGAATGGTTCTCCTGACAGCTTATTGCTCAAATTGATTACTCCCAGAACCTTCTCTTTAACCGTTAAAGGCATAACTAAAAGGGATTCCCGTATTTTTTCTCCCGTGGGATTAAATACTTTGTAATCCGAGAATTTTCTTACATCATCTAAACAGATTACTTTACCACTTTCAGCTGCTTTTCCAGCAACCCCTTCTCCAATCTTGAATTTGATTCTTTCAAACTTTTCCCTATCAATGCCTTCAGCAGCTTGAATCCTCAGTTCATTTGCATTTTCATCAGTTAACATTAAGGAGACTTTTTTAACCTTTGCCATGTCGACATAGAGAGATACTATCAAGCGCAAAAGTTCTTCTTTCTCTAGTACAGAACTTATGCTTGTGCTCAATTTCTGGAGGGTTTCCAAATCAAGCACTTTTTGGGAAAGGGCTTGCTGATTTTTCAACAGATCCTTTGTCATATTGTTAAAAGAATCGGCCAATTCACCAATCTCATCGCGACTTTTTAGCACAATCCTGTGTTTCAAATCCCCCGCACTCACGTTCTTAACTCCTCGAATTAATTTAGCTAATGGACCGGTTATGAAAGAAACCAGAAACCAAGCCACAACTAAACCCAATAATAAAACTCCTGCAGTAACTCCAGAGATAATTCTTTGCATGCGTGCAACCGCCAGGTGAATCTCTTTACCGGAGAACCCGATACGGAGCGTTGCTAATCTTTGTCCTTTGGTTAGGATAGGAGTAGCGATATCATAGTAATTTCCTAAAATCTTTGTAAAATTATGTTGAATAAGCATTCTTTCTGCTGCCTTTGCCTTCAGTCCAATTGGATCATTGTAAACCGTGCCTTTGACTACGGTGTGATCGGAATGAGAAATCACGCCTCCTTCATTATCCAGGACCATGGCATAGATTACCGATTTCTCTTCTATAGCTTTATCCATGTACACACCCAGCAACAACTCGTCTCCAGTAAGTAAAGCTTCTTCACAATTAGCTGCTATATTAGAAGCTAAAGCCTCCCCTTTCTTTTTCATCTCTTCTATTAAAGGACGTTTCACTTGCTCTATAGTAATCAATCCCACACTTATCATGATCATACAGATCAATCCACTAATTATAATGCTAAATTTGAATTTCAAGCTTATCTTTTTCTTATTCATTGTTCTCCTCCAGTCTTGGCCGGTCACTCTATGGTGGTCACCACAATTTCCACTCTCCTGTTCTTTGCTCGTCCTTCTGCGGTCCTATTGGAAGCCACGGGTCTGCTATCGCCATAACCTTTAACAAAAAAACGTTCTACAGATACGCTACTCCTTTCGATTAAATAGTGAGACACTTCTTTAGCCCGCGCTTTGGAAAGCGCCAAATTTGATGGGTAAGGACATCGAGGTCCTATCGGTACATTATCCGTATGGCCTTCAATAGTAATCTCCACCTTTGGTTCCTTCTGCAAAATCGTGATGACTTGGTCTAGAATAGGATGGCCTTCCAATTTTATTCTGGCACTGCCACTGGTGAAAAGCAGACTCTCACTTATGATTAGCCGCCGGGAAGGTATTTCTTTCTCCTTTTTCACCAGAATGGTGGGTTTCTCCAAATCTACTTTTGCTTCAATTATAGCCTGGGCCTTTGCAGTGCGGCCAAGCCAATCGGTCAGCGTTGCCTCGATCTTATTACTCCCCTCCTCTAAAGGAACTAATGCCTTATAAGTTCTCTCGCCAAAATTCAAGTCCGCAGAAATATTGCCGGGGTTTATCATAATCTTTTTCACATTTCCTTTGTTAAACTTTCCAGTGATACTTTGTAGACCAATACTCAGCGGCGCCTCACTTACATCAATAGTCACAACAGGTTTGATAGTGTCTATTGCCAATTTAGCAAGAGATCTGTTGAACTCACCCTTTTTGTCACGGACGGTCAAACGCAGATTATAAACATCGTTATTGCTGGGCAAATCTTTCAGATCCCAACTGACAATTAAACGACCCCTTTTTACCACGGGACGGATATCAATTCCTTTACTGAGCCAAACTTCAGGGAAAGAACCTATACTATACTCCATCACGTAATTCTTTATACCTCGATAACTGAATGCGAGGCATTCAATCTCTAGTGGATGCTCAACATCAGTCATATAGCTTCGGGGTAGACGAATGGCCGCATGGGGAATAATCTTATTGAATCGACTTATCCCATTATCAGTGCCAAACCAAACATAGTTGCCGTCTATAGCAATAGCTGTCACTGAGTCATCAATTAAGCCATCTTTTGTGGAAAAAGTTTGCCATTTGTTTCTGGTGGTATCGAAGCAACTCACCCCATCAAATGTGCCAAGCCAGATATATCTACCGTCGGCTGCTATGGATAACGAGAAGTTGTCTGCCAGAGCACTGACCACTCGTTCCTCCTTGGCAAGACCAGCGGAACCTTTCCCTCGGTGAGATACATAATAAGTCCACCTTTTGGTTGTTTTGTCATAGGCACGTACTCCTCCGCCAAATGTTGCCGCCCAAATCTTGCCTCCCTCACTGGCAATGGCAAAATTAGTGTATAGTAATTCTTCAGGCGAATAGAAACTCCATTGTTTTGTCACCAAATCCAACACGCTGACCAGAGGCCCTACGGTGGCGATTAAAAGATGCCCACCATCCACAAGCATGCTTTTAATCCTGTTATCGAAAAGTCCTTCCTTAGTAGTGTAGGAAGTGAAGCTGCGATTCCTTTTGTTGAACCCACTCAATCCACCCTCTGTTCCCAGCCATACATCACTATCAGTTACTGCCAATGCATTCACTCTGTCATTAATTAGACCTTCCCTCGTGGTATAGGAAATCCAGTTATTTTTTACTTTATTAAAAAGACTAGCTCCAGCCTGGGTTCCGAACCACACCCCATCTCCATCGACCAGAATAGCATTGACCTGGTTGGAAGTTAGACCTGTCGCGGTAGTATAAGTTGTCCAGCGATTTTTCTTCTTATTAAACCGAGTCACTCCATTGTCGGTCCCAATCCAAATTTCATCTCCATCAACCGCAATGCATTTAACGATGTTGCTGGTTAGACCATCCTTGGTGGTGTAGCTAATCCATTCTTTACCAGCGTAGCTGACTCCTCTGGTTAGAGCTATTCCGGCTAAAAAAGATACTACACATAATAAAGATGCTAAATTGCGTAGAACGGTCGGATTTTTTTTCATGGCTATCACTCCTCCTTAATGTTTGTTTCCTCTATCTCTTGTAACTTTTTCTGCTTAGTAGTTGCCCTCTTTAGGTACTTCGGTGCCTTTTCGTGTTGGGGCTCTAAAACCAACACCTGCTTCCACTGGGCGATTGCTCCTTCTAAATCATTTTCTCGATAGAAAATAATCCCTTGTGCGAGGCGAGCTTCAACGCATAGTTGCTTTATATTCAGATGCTCAGGGGCTACTTCCAATACTTTCTCCCATATTTCAGCGGCTTCGATGTAATTGCCTTCGTTATAATTCTGGATTCCTTGATTGCAAAATTTATCGATCTTCTCTTCGATCACTTTTTCTGCTATTTTAATCATGCTCCTCGCCTGGTCATAATCGGGATTTACACTGAGGGCTTTCTTCCATTCTTCAATTGCCTCCGTAAATTTGTTATTGTGGTACATCTCCATTCCTGTCTCAAAATATTCCTTTACCACAAGGTTAATATGGTGCAGGGCCTCTTTTTGTTGGGGATCTATATCCAATGTCCTTCGCCACTCTTTTACTGCTTCCAAATAATCACCTGCTTTGTAATACTCCAGACCTTTTTCAAAATACTCACCAATAATTCGCTCACGGGAAGCTGCCTCCATCTCTTTAATCTTGAGGCTAGCCTTCTCGATATTTTCTGTAGCTCGATAGTAGTGAGCATCCCATTCTAAAACTCGTTGCCATTCTTTAATAGCCTGAGCGTAATTCCCCTGTTCATAATGTGTCATTCCAAGATTAAAATGTTCGTCCATTGTTTTCTTTATGCTCTCTATCTTTTCTCTAACCCAAGCATCCTCGGGCCGCAGCCTTGATACAGCATTCCATTCATTTATTGCTTCTGCCCACCTACCTTCGTTGTAATATTCCTGCGCCTTTTGATAATGCTCCTCCACCAACTTATCCAGTTCAACTTGGGCGGCTTCAAGATATCTACTGGCTAACTCATGAGAAGGATCGGCTTTTAAGACCTCGTTCCAGACTGCTATAGTTTCCCGCAACTTTCCTCTTTGATAGAAGTCCATTCCCTGCCTGAAGCGCTTTGTGATCTCCTCTACCTCTGTCTCTTCTGTTTCTACTGTAACCTCAGCTGGAGGTCTTGGGACCGGCTGATGAATGGTGAGGGAAAGGCGATGGGAACCATAAATATCTTTAATACCCGTAAGTGGATAGATAAAAGTATAATCAAATTCGAATAGTTTTATATTGAAACTCGTCCCCAGAGAAAGACTCCTGTATTCCCTGCTCCCAATCCCTAAACCACCTCTTATCCCCAGTATTTTGCTGAAGAACCACTTCTCTCCTCCTGCATAAACATTTGCATCCCTGTCTTTGTATGCTGTATCCAGCGCAAGATTAAGCGTTCCATTCTTATAGGCAAGCCCTATCTTAACGCAGAGAGGAACTTTGCTTCCTTCATGTGCTAACTCTACATTCGGTTGGTTGATGTCCATCAAAGATAGACCTAAAGATATTCTTTTCGTAAGCTCATATAGCCCACCCAGATCCATACTGAACCGAGTTGCCGAGTAGCCATAATTCATAAATATTGGATTTGCCCGAGTATACGCATCTTTTCCGTATCTCTTCGATAAAAGTTTCAGATTCATTCCGATATACCATGGTCGGGATATCTGCTTCCCGTAGGAGAATATAAATGTATTCTCCTGATAATATCTGGTTAAACTTAGATTCAACCATCCCACTCCCAGGGTACCCCAATCTAGTGGATGTCCATAGCCTATAAACCCACTTCCCAAATTTGTCTCTCCTGGACCATTCAGCCCCCAGTAGAGCTTGCCATAGCCACAGGTGAATTCCTTTCCCTTAAGCTGCCCTAACCCAGCTGGATTATAGTAAATAGCATTAACATCATCAACCAGACCAACAAAAGCCCTGCCCATGCCAATCGGTCTTGCTCCCACACCAAGGTCCTCAAAGTCAGCCAAGACTGGCTCAGGCCACACCCCCCAGATTATAGTTACCGACAATATCAGGATAATTAACTTAAATCGTTTTTTCATCTCTTTGACCAATTGCTATTCTTGATCATTGCCGACGGAAGCGGGTTCAATAAATTGAACCCCTATAGACCCCCCTTTCACTATTTTGCCAGCACTATCGTTCCGTTTATAACCTTCCCTCTTGATTCAATCTGGTATATGTAGATTCCACTCCTTGCCATCCTGCCATTCCTGAACCTGCCATCCCATACCAGACTATTTTCATCATCTCCCCGTGGAAGATTGTTATACACCAAAGCCCCTGTAATATCAAATATCTTGCCCACAACCGCTTCATCAGGGTCTGTCCCCTCAAAGTAGATCTTTACAGTCTTATGAATCCCTTCTCCATAAGGCGTAAATATCTTAGGCCAGACGCTGGTCACCCTGAACCCTCCGGGATTAAATGTCTTCTTTATAGCAAACTTGCTTAAATGTCTCGTTCTAACTGTTACTGTCTGCCTATCCTTATCTACCTCTCCTCCCAGCTTTATCCATTCAATCCCGTTGAACCAGTAAACTGCCAGCCTCTTAGGGGCTTCGGAGGCCGGGATACTATCTCCTATCTTTCCATCTTTTACCTGGTAATGGAGGCTAATCTCCGCCCTTCCACCATTAAACTTAAATCCTTCTATCTCATTTTCACTATCTGCTTTCACTGCCTTGATATCATAACAAGTTATGGTATCACTATCTCTCTCTTCTGTATTTTTTCTTTGCAGAATTATCTTTATGTCTTCGTCATACAGATTCCCTTTGTACAGAATTGAATTTATCTCTTTTGACATCTTTTTCTGATTCCTGGCATCATCGTCAGCCACTGCAATTACGTTTATGTCTTCGGTAGTATCTACAATCATCGACCCCTTGCTCTCATTGTGGCCGATATCTTCCGCCTTAATTCTGTAATAGTTGACCTGCCCATTAACTGCATCCGTTGAGGAGGAGGCATTATTCCCTAGAGATTTTATTGGGATCCACAGCCCTTCAGTTGAAGTCGCCCTGTAGACATTATATCCTTCTACATTCTCGTTCTCTCCCTTAATATCTTTAGTAACTTTGCTCCAGCTCACCTCAAATATTTTAGAATTCAGAAATCTCCCCTTTATTCCGCAGGGTTCCCTTGGCTCAACTGTATCAGTAAATTGAAAGACCCATTTGATGTTTCTGCCTGCATCCTCGCTATCAGTAGCTAAGATAGTCTGCCCGCCTGAGGCGTCAGAATCCTGCGCGTCTACATAGAAGACACTCTGGGTGCCAGTTACGGTTAAATACCAGGCAGTACCTGGACTTGTTGACCTCAGCACTATCCGGCTGGCTATCGCCTGTCCATTTAGAGTAATGTTTGTCAATGTGGCTGTTGAGCCACCTGTAAAGTAAAGATGGGTATTTGGCGTGGTTGCCGTAAAAGTTGAGCAGGTGAGATTATCAGCAAAGTAGACTCCATCAGAAGAGGAATTGGTGATTTCCAATATATTGAGGCTGTTACCATCCATGGTCATGGTCTGGGAGGAACTACCATTCAAAACAAAAGTGGAAGAACCAGAATTAAAGTTTCCTCCTGTGACGCTAAAGTCACCATTACAGGTTATTGTCGAACCACCGGCATTAAATATACCGCCAGTTTGAGAATATGAACCAACTTCTAGCAGTTCTCCATTGGTAGTGAAAGTGCCACCAGCAATCTCAAAAGAACCTGATGTAGTCAGAGAATTTCCCGAATTGATGGATACTGTGGCAGTATGGGTGGAATAGATGATCACATCCGTGACAGAGGCTTGAATGTCAATATTACAATTTCTCAGCCCAGCACCATCAAAGATGGCCGTGTCATCGGAATCCGGCACCATAGCTCCTCCTGACCCCCCTGAGCTCGATGACCAGTTGTTACTATCACTCCAGTTCCCTGTTGTAGCAGCTACCCAGTACCTATTCTGCGCTCCAAAAACCCAATTCACATTCCTCCCAGCATCATAGCTTGTCCCATCCGTGGCATCGATTGTATTCCCTAACGAAGCATCGCAGTTCTGTACATCTACATAGGAGACAGATTGATTGCCAGAGACATTCCAACAATACGCTGTGCTTGGACTTGTTGACCTCAGCACAATACGGCTAGATTCCGCCTGTCCATTTAGAGCAATGTTTGTGAATGTGGCTGTTGAGCCGCTAGTAAAATAGAGGTTTCCATCCCCTGTAGTAGCTGTAAAGGTTAAAGCTGTGACGTTATCGCTGAAGGTCACACCGTCAGATGAAGTGTTCTCAATAGTAAGATTATTAAGTGATTGGCCCGATGATGTGATAAAAGCCGGAGTCGTGTATTGGGCAATCGTACTGGCAGATACTCCAGCAGCTTGCGTGAATTGTCCTCCAGGAATTAGTTCGTTGTTGTAGACTGTGAGGGCATAAACCTCATCATTCATCCCCGTGCCTAACGCTGACCAGGAAGAGCCATCCCATTTAGCAATCCGATTAGCAGACCCTCCGCCAGCTTGTGTGAAAACTCCTCCAGCAATTAGTTTTTTGTTGTGGACGGTGAGGGCGAGAACAGGCAGATTCATCCCTGTGCCTAAGGCTGACCAGGAAGAGCCATTCCATTTAGCAATCCGATTAGAAGACCCTCCGCCAGCTTGAGTGAAACTTCCTCCAGCAATGAGTTCGTTGTTGTAGACTGTGAGGGCATAAACCGTATCATTCATCCCTGTGCCTAAGCTGGACCAGGAGGAACCATTCCATTTAGCAATCTGATTGGCAGACTCTCCGCCAGCTTGAGTGAAACTTCCTCCAGCAATGAGTTCGTTGTTGTAGACTGTGAGGGCATAAACATAATCATTCATCCCTGTGCCTAAGGCTGACCAAGAAGAACCATCCCATTTAGCAATCCGATTAGCAGACACTCCGCCAGCTTGAGTAAACCTTCCTCCGGCAATGAGTTCGTTGTTATAGACTGTGAGGGCAAGAACAACGTTTTCCATCCCCGTGCCTAAGGCTGACCAGGAAGAACCGTTCCATTTAGCAATGTAGTTAGCAGACTCTCCGCCAGCTAGCCAGAACCATCCTCCAGCAATTAGTTCGTTGTTATAGACTGTGAGGGCAAGAACATCACTATCCATCCCCGTGCCTAAGGCTGACCAGGAGGAGCCATCCCATTTAGCAATCTGATTAGCAGACTCTCCACCAGCTTGTGTGAAATCTCCCCCAGCAATGAGTCCGTTATTGTAAACTGTGAGGGCATTAACAGGTTGATCCATCCCTGTGCCTAAGGCAGAATAGCCAGAAGTTGTGCCATCCAGTATCACTGTAGAGGGGCCGGCAGTAACTGTACCACCTGTAAAATCGATATATCCACCTACATACCAGGTACCTGAACCCATGGATATTGACTCTGTGCCTGCTCCTGTTCCTGCATAATCAATATTTCCTTCTATGTCTATGGTGGGATCATAGGTATTGGCATCAACTAAAATATTTCCTACACCATCTGCAGCGAGGAAGAAGTTGCCTGAACAATTGATGGTCTGGGAGCCTGCTGTGCCTAAGGTGGCTGTGTGGTCTGTAGCGGAGTCATTATAAAACTCTATCCCACCACCATAGGTTCTGGCAGGAACAGTTACATTAGCCGATTCGGTATGGAACCTGACCTTTGTGCGAAGGGTGCCTGAGGTGCCTAAATTTGCCCCAGCTGAATCTAGCAATTCCAAAGTGCCTGGACCATCCATGGTGCCATTCAAGGCTGTCAGAGACCCTGCTGCCATCTTCACGGTGTAATTATCTGCAATCTGCAGGGTCTTGCTGGCATCCAGTGTCAAGGTTCCATTTATTGTGACATCAGAATTTGCACCAATCGTTCCGGAGATGGTGAGGTTATTCAATGTCTGCCCGGCTCCTGCTAAACCCTTGTTGTTACCGTCCATCACCAGTGTTGAAGCTCCAGCATTAACCGTTCCACCAGTAAGATTCACATTGCCGCTCACTGTCCAGGTGCCATTGCCCATAGAGATCGATTCAGAACCTGTGCCTGTCCCGGTATAATCCACATTGCCAAGAATATTCAACTCAGGATTATTAATAGCTGCAGTTACCGTCAAATTTCCACTTCCCTCAGCCTTGAGTTCAAAGTTGCCATTGAAGGTTATATTTCCTCCCCCTAAAGTCCATGTCCTGGCTACTGTGCCTGTTGACTGGAAGATTACATTGTTGAATGTATAACCATCACCAGTGAAGGTAGCGTCGCCATTGGTGGCCTTCAGAATTAAAGTTGAGGAGCCAGTATTGAAAGTACCTCCTGTAACACTGAAGTTACCATTACAGGTTATTGTCGAGCCACCAGCATTAAATATAGTGCCAGTTTGAGAATAAGAACCAACTTCTAACAGTTCTCCATTGGTAGTGAAAGTCCCACCAGCAATCTCAAAAGAACCTGAAGTGGTTAGAGAATTTCCCGGATTGATGGATAGTGTGGCTGTATAGGTGGAATAGATGATGACTGAGGCTACTGTGGAGGATATATCAATCTGGCAGGAGTTGGTGTTTCCCCCATCAAAGATAGCATTATCGCTTGTTCCCGGAACTCCAGCTCCCCCCGATCCTCCAGAAGTATTTGACCAGTTACTCGGGTTATCCCAGTTAGTTTGCCCTACCCAGTACCTATTTGCTGCTGCGGCTGGTGAAACTGAAAAGACAAAGCTGATGGCTACCAAAAATAACCCTATAAGAATGATTCTCCTAGCGTTGTAAGACATCATCACCACCCCCGTTATCCTCTCAGTCTTACTTGCTCGGGCACTCTTCAAATTCCTGTCTTTCTCACCTTCCCCCGTCCCGAAACGGGAAACGGCTGAAAATACCAATTTAATTAGAGTTCTTTAAAAGAAAACCCGGTCAGTCTTAAAATTTACTTTCGAACTGCTCGGGCTTCTATTGGAAAATTTAGGGCAAGGCACCTATAGGTGTATGCTACTATTATAATATGGTTCAATAGTATACAGCTCCCTTCTTGCTTCTACTATGAGCTTATCTTAAGATTCTCGAAATTAAAGCGAACTTCTGGCGAAATTTTATGGAGGGAAGCTATGGCTGATGGTGAGTGGAGGATGGATTTGGAAGGTTACAATTGGGGAATTTTAGGCCCTAAACATATAGCCTACTCCTTCAACGTTTCCATATGACGGCTGGCTGGCCTAAGACATGATTACCTAACCTCTGTTATCCTCTCATCTTTACTTGCTCGGGCAGTCTTCAAATTGCTATCTTCGTCACCCTGGCCCGTCCCGAAACGGGAAAGGGGCAGGGAAAGGGCGAGCCAACAGTTTACCGTCACCTAAACTCCAAAGTAATTGGGTAAGCAGTTTAGTTTAAATCTTGCTTAAAAGAATTCCGAGTTAACCTAGTAGGCAACTCGGATCAAATAGACCGAGAGCAACTCAAGAAAAGTGTAATTGAAAATATCCTCGGCAACCCGGCTGATATCTTTCATTATGTGTATCTTCGGCAGCCTGGCCATGCCGATCATCAGGGACTCATCAGCTTTGCCTGCCCCGATTACTTGGAGTTTGCCCTGATAGGATATTCTTTTCTTGCTACTAATTCCAAAGGCATATTACAAAGGGCTTTTCCCAGAGGTCAAGATGCTATTTCTTAATTTTCATTCTTTCCTTTGCTTGCTCGATAAGTCTTAGTGCAACTGAACGGATTTAATGACTGAAAAAGAAATTGTCCGGGAACTTAAAGAACTTCAGCAAGAAGAGAATATTTTGAAGGAAGTGGCGGGAATAGCATTCAGGAAGGAAATCCACCGATGGAGAAAAAAATATTCGACCTCAAAGAGCTATCCGAATATTTGGGATTTCTAAACAAACCCCATATCAAATAGAATTAACCAGAGGCAAGAAATGAAGGTGCGTAAGAGAGAAGGTAAGAGAGGCATAGTTTATTTACTGGATTGTCGAGCCTACCACGCAGAAAGGTAAAACTGAACTGTCTTGTTGGAACTCCACTATCCCTATTTAGCTTGGATAGGTTCTTAAGGAGCGATCTTATTATCTTACCTTTGAAACTAACGCCCTATGCTTCTCATAGGCATAGAGTTCGTCCCTCTCAAGATTTCCCTGGTTCAGCTTTACACCAAATTTGTCCTCAAAACTTTTCCTCACCGCATTGAGAAATTCATCCATATCCGGCTTTTTACCGGTCGATTCCTCTATCGATGTGAGCGGTTCGATCACCTTATCCTTGACCTCGGGAGGAACCCAAATCGCCTGCAAGAATGGGTCGGGATTGAATTTTCCAAGAAAGATAATTGCATTTAAAATATATATATCCTCAATTTCATAGAAAATAAACCCCCCCATCTTCCTCGTCTCTGAATAGATACTTCCCCGATCTTTATACCATACATCCTTTGCTCCCAGATGGAGGCAGGTCTCCGTCAGTGTCTCACCTATTTTACGATAGGCATCATCGAGACCTGAAAAAGTATCCTTGGGCAGGATAATTTGAAGGAACCCAGTGCTTTCCGGATCAGCAAAGGTGAGGGTTCTCTCTCCAGTTGAAATTATATATTCGAGCTGTGGTACCTCCGGTCTAATCTCATTTATAAGAGGAACAAAATTGGAAAGACATAGGATCGCCCTTGCCCCTGAATCTCGAAGGATATGGATTATCTCCCCCCTTTTGTACATTGTGTTAAAAGGAACGGTAACAGCACCAATTTTCTGACAGGCAAAGAAGAAGTAAACAAATTCTGGTATATTTGGAAGCATCATAGCCACGCGGTCTTCTTTCTTTATGCCCAGTTGTTTCAGTCCATTGGCAAGGATATTCGCATTTCTGTTCAGTTCCCGATAGGTTATCTCCTTCCCCTGATAGATAATGGCTACCTGGTTAGAATATTCCTTAGCCCTTTCCTCAATCAATCTTCCCAGATTCATTCCTTTCCTCTATAAACCTTGGATCCTGGTAATCATCACGAAGTTCCTTCCGAAGAACCTTCCCGGTGACGCTTCTTGGCAATATATCCCTGAACTCTACATAATCAGGAACTTTACAAGAGGCCAGCCTCTGACGACACCACCCGATTATCTCCCTTTGATTCGATCTTTCCCCTTCCTTCAAAACGACAAATGCTTTTATCTCTTCCCTCTTCTTGCTCTCCCCAACACCGATCACACATGTTTCCTTCACCTTTGGATAAGAGGAGATGACTTCTTCAACCTCACCGGGAGAAATGTTGAATCCAGCTTTTATAATGATCTCCTTCTTTCGACCAGTAATGTAGAAATAACCTTCCTCATCTTTATACCCTATATCCCCAGTATGTAGCCATCCGTTCCTCAATATCTCCTCAGTCTCCTGTGGTCGATTATAGTACCCTTTCATCACAACCTCGCCTCTTATTACAATTTCACCCTCTTTTCCAATGGGAACCTCCTCATCATTCTCATTAACAACCTTCATCTCAATTCCCGGCGCTGGAGGACCTATTGAGCCAGGCTTTATCCTTTCAGAGGGGTTTGCTGAAACTGCTGCTGTCGATTCAGTCAGGCCGTATCCCTCGGCAATCTTTGTCGAAAATATCCTCTCAAATTCCTTAATCACATCAAGCGGAAGAGAGGCAGCGCCGGATATTGATATACGCAAGGAAAGGAGAGGGGCAGGCTTATGCCTGGCAAGCATGACCAAATGGAGAAACTGGGTGGGTATTGTGATGAGGATTGTAATTTTATCTTCAGATAGTCTGTTCATAAGTTCCTTTGGGCTATACTGCGGGATGAGAACTATTGAACTCCCCCTGAAGATAGCAACCATCAGGACGTCCGCTAGTCCATAGACATGGAAGAATGGGACTACAGCTGCAAACCTGTCTTCCGGTGTAATTGAAAATATCTTCTCAGCGATTGTGTATTCTGCCATGAGGTTGCAATGGGTGAGCATAACACCTTTCGGTTTTCCGGTCGTCCCGGATGTATACAGGAGGAGAGCTAGGGCGTCCTCTTCCACATCCCCACATTCAAACTCGCTACTCCCTCTTGATATGAGTTCCTGATAGGAGATTGTGCCAATAATCCTAGCTTCTCCCCTTCCAGAGCGCCCTCTGAGTGCTATATCGATATCAGCCTTCTTAGCCTCTTCTTTATCTATAATAACATTGGCACCGGCAACGATTCCCCTTCGAGAGACACCCTGTACTATGATTGTGGGAGCGGTAATTTTGGAGGATAGGAGGTATCTTGAGGCTATCCTTCCCTCAACAATTGATGCCGGAAGAGCAATCAAATCAGCGGCATCTCCCTCTGGCTTATAGAACAATCTCCATTCTCTTTCCACAAAAATTTCCTTTTTCCTATGCTTGGGCAGAGAGGTAGTCTTCTACTTCATCAAAAAATCTTCTCTTTATCTCATCGGTTGGTGGAGGAGTGCAAAGACTTACTATTACATAGAGTAACATATTTAATAACATTGTGGGGATTATAGGATGGAGGCCGAGGAGAATCGGCTGATAGAGGAATCCACCAACTAAATACAACGTTCCAAAAATAGCCCCGGCAAGAGCCCCCTCTCTCGTTGCTCTCTTCCAGAGAATTCCACCAACAAGTGCCGGTCCCCACTGGGCAAATCCAGGGACAGCCACCCTGGTAAGATAAAGGGCAAGGGCCATCTTCTGCCACAGGGCAATCCCGAGGCTGAGGATAATAATACCGATAACCGCCCCCTTAGTCCACCTGATGAGTTGGCGGTCAGTCGCCTGGCGTTTAAAGAGACCATATATGAGATCCCTTGAGACGAATATGCTTGCCGTCATCAACTGGATGGCAGCAGTTGATATGGCGGCAGCGATAACGCCCATCAGAACAAAGACAGAGAACCAACCTGGAAGGTAACGGGTAACTATAACCTGAACAACATTATCGGCCTCCTTGCCTATAAGAGGGGGTACGAGTGTTCCAGACATATGACTGATCGCCGGAGCGATCAGGGAACCCCAGAGAAATGGGATTGTATAGAATCCAATTCCTCCAAAGAGAAAAAGGAGCAACGGAAACCATTTGAAGAGCACTTTCCCCCTTGCCGTCATTATTCCTATAACGATATGAGGCCATGAGAATGCCATCAGGCCCACAATCAATGTTCCCCCCAATGTAACTGTGGTGAAGAAGCCTTCTGGCCCTGGCGTGGTAAGTAGTTCTGGTTTGTTGCTCAAGAGGATATTTGCTGCCTCTGAAAGTCCACCAGGAAAGACTATTCTTATTACCCAGATGAGTGAACCGAGAAAGGCTGTTGAATAGACGATGCCTAAAAAGATATTCACCCACGCCGATATTCTCATCCCGCCAAGAAGAACAATAATGATCAAAAGGGATACTGTATAAATGGCACCGACAATTACTGGGAGGCCGGTGAGGGCATTGAATCCAATGCCAACGCCTAAGGGCTGGATTCCTATATAAGGGATAATGGAAGCAAGAAGGATAATAGCAAATAATCCCCTCAGGGTCTTTGATTCGTATCTTTCAGATAACGCTTCAATTGGAGAGAGGAATCGGTTCAAACGGCAGAGGGCCCAGAAGCGTGGACCGATGAACATATAGAGAGCGGCAAACCCAGCCACACATCCCCAGACAAAATAGACATAACCGGGGCCATGCCGATAGAGAAATCCTGGATAACCGTAAAATGTCCATGCACTTGAGACGGCAAAGAGAACGAAAAAAAACATAATTGTAATTCCTATTCCCCGACCGGCAAGGAAATAGTCCTCAGCAGTCTTTGCCGAAATTTTGTATCCATAGACCGCCATGCACATCACAATTAAACCAAAAATAGCAAGGACAATAATCTCCATCATTTCTTCACCGTCTGAATGGCCAGTATCTGAAAAAGTATATCAGATAAGCCACGATCCATATAATTACGAATATCAGGCCAGCAAGATATGGCAAGGTCATCCACCCGAATATAAGAATCTCCTTCCCAAAATACCTGCTTACGTAAATAAGGCCGATTATTGAAATGAAAAGGATGAGGAGAAATATCCTCCCCGGACGATGACTGAAGATTTCCCTCACAACATGGTTCCTCCCGATGGTTTGAAGGATGAAATTGTAACCAGTAATCTTGTATGGATTCTTGACTTTTTTTATTTTAACATCTTATGTCATATTGTCAAGCATAAAATTCATAATCTGTTCCAAATATGAGAATGGAACAGAAATTTTTGCTGAGGGAGGAATAGATATGTCACAGAACAAAGGCTTCTTGCCAAAAATCATCCTTAAAATTGGAAGACTTCGATTCGATAAAGAAAGAATGGGCAGATGGCTTAAAGGGAGAAGCACTGAGCCGAAAAGGTTTTGAAGAAAATAATTGAAAAACTTTACACAAGTTAGTATAATTTTTATAAAATTAACCAGAGCCAAGAAATGAAGGTGCGAAAGAGGGAGGGTAAGAGAGGCGTAGTTTATTTACTGGATTATCGAGTGAATGGTTACAGGAAAGTTGAATCCCTGGGCAGGATAATAAAGAAAAAAGCAGACCTTATTAAGGCCCAGAGACAAAAGGAGATTGCTGAGGGTTAAAACCAATTATAATTGTGGCAGTCTTTACTGGGATGAGAAAGGGGGAAGTCCCAAATTTAGAATGGAGTAACATCAAGTTAGATCTGCGTTTGTTCTACGTAGAACATACTAAAAGCAATAGAATTCGTGAAATTCCAATAGCCGGTCCTGTTAGAGAAATTCTCTGGAATTCAATAAAGAAATGTAACAGCGAATTACCGGTTGTAAAAAACGATTAAAAAAATCATTAGAGTCAGAGTCTCTAACAGTGATGCCCTTAGAAATGCTTGAAAATAAAAGACGATTTGAAAGAGCCGGCGTAGCTCAGTTGGTAGAGCAACGGTTTCGTAAACCGTAGGTCGTCAGTTCGACTCTGACCGTCGGCTCCAAAATAATCGAATACACGGCCGTGTTTTCCACTTTTGTGGGGCAATGCGGCTTTTTTGAATTTATAAATGGGTTGAATTTTTGCGGAAATTGTGTTAAAATACTATAAGAATTATGGATAGAAAACTAATTAAATATTGCGATATAATAATAGAATTTGGCTTACCAATTTTAGCTTTCCTTATTGCTCTGTCTTTCTATCTGAAGACCTACGATTCATGTCAGGTAAAAATTACACTTCTACATATTGGTGCTACAATTATTATAGCAGCGTGGATTGTCAAGGCAATTGAAAAGGGAAAGCTACTGGGGAGTAAAGAACAGCGCCTATACGCAGTTCCTGCTCTCTTTTTCCTCCTTTCTGGTATTATTTCTTTCTCCATTTCCCCATTCAAATTTACCAGTTTCGAGGAGCTTACTAGGAGAGTTCTGTATGTAGGAATTTTTCTGATCGCTCTAATTGAATTTGACAGTTCCGAAAAAGTAAATAGAATGTTCCGCTGGATACTCGCTGCCACTTTTATCGCTGTTTTCTATGGTTTGGTTCAATTCATGGACTTGGATCCCTTTATTTGGAGGGGAGTTTTTGGGGATAGAATATTTTCCACTTTTGGCAATCCCAACTTCTTTGCAGCATTCCTGGTACTCGTTACTCCTTTAATTCTAACATTTTTCGATTTTTCCGACTTGGAAAAAGCTAAAAGGACAATTGTCTCTTTGGTTCTAGTGGCAGCCATTGGTATCCTCTACTGTTTTATGCAATTTTTGGGAAAGGAAGGACTCATGCGAATGGGAAGTTTGGGAGCTGCAGCCTTTCTCTTCTTTGTTGAAAATAAGACCTATGCTTTCTTCTTTCTACTTCTCTTTTCCTTATGCTTAATGGTGTTATTGAAAATGAAGTCCAGAAAGTTTCTGATTCTCTTTCTGTTTATCGTTCTCGTTAATGTCCTCATGACCAGAACCAAAGCTGCTTACATCGGGTTTGCAGCGGGAACCTGCTTTTTTGCAATCGTGACCACGCTGTTTATTGTTCCAGCCACAAAAAAGCAGAAGAAAGCTTTCCTAGCGTGTTTCTTATCAGTAGTGCTCCTGGGTACTCTCTTTGGAGTAGTTTTCCTTCTGCGACAGCGAATAGACTCGGTACGTTTCCGGGTCTTCACCTGGCTTTCCACTTTGGAAATGATTAGAGATTACCCTGAGGAAGGCACGGGTCTTGAGGCTACGGCTAAAAGGGAACTAATTCACAAATTTCTGGGAACAGGAATTGGCACTTTCAAAATAGTCTATCCAGCTTTCAGGCGTCCCGAGATATTCCATATTGAGGGAAAGCATAATACCGAGACAGACCATCCAGAAAATGAGTTCATCGAGGTCTGGTACGATGAGGGGATAGTTGGACTGGGGATATTTCTCTGGCTCCTGATGGTATTCTTTTACACTGGAACGAAGAGGTTAAAGCAAGTTACCAGCCATTCGGCGCAAGGTCCCCCTTCTCCCAAGAATTCTCGGTTTAATCCTCACTCTAAGAAGGGTTCAAAATTCAAGATCGGCTATCTGCCAGATAAGTTTACAAGACGCCAATATCTACTTCTTGGCTTGCTCTCGGGTCTGTTTGGACTTCTGGTGCACAACACCATGGGTGTGAATATGAGATTTGTATCTTCGGGTTTCGTTTTCTGGCTTTTCCTGGGACTGCTTGGTGGTCAGATACTGGGTGAGAAGGAGAAGGATAACGCGAGTTTGGAAGGTAATAGGAGGTCTAAGTTTCCAGTTAATGTTCGCTCCCGAAGGATAATCCAGACCTTAGTTATAATTCTCGCTTTGTTTCTGGTCTTCTTCTTCAGGCGATTCTTTATAGCGGATATCCACCACAACAAGGCTATTGCTTACTCCAAAGCCAGTATGTGGGAGAATGCTTTAAAGGAGTATCAGACTGTTTTGAGAAATAACCCTTATTATGCAATGACTCACTACTTTATGGGCAATGTCTACAACGATAGATGGGATATGAGGAGAGTTTACAACCCGCGCTGGGATTCTGTAGACCTGCGACAGAAATATTTCTTTCCTTTCATCCATAAATTGTTGAATGGGACAGAAGAGGAGGACCAAAAGCCGCGCACTGATGCTGAAAGGGCGCTGGCGAAGTATGCCGATTTAAAGAAGCTGGCTCCCCACTATGTACAGGTTCACTTTCAGGAAGGAATAGTCTATACTAAGTTGGGCGAGTGGGATAAGGCTATAGAAGATTTCGAGAAGGCTTTAGTTCTCGACCCTGTATATGCTCCGAGCTATTTCAAGATGGGCTGGTGCTATGTTCAGAAGAAAGAATGGGCGAAAGCAGAGGAGGTTTACCAGAAGGCTGTAGAATGGAATCCAAAGTTTGGTCAGGCATATATAAATTTAGGCAATGTCTATTTTATGCAGACCAAGTTCAGAGAGGCTGAAAATTGTTATAAGAAGGCAGTGGAGCTGAACGATTCTGACATTAGTGCCCACAGGAGTCTTGCTGCTTTCTACTGGAATGTAAAAAGATACGATTTAGCCCTGAAAGAATGGGAAAAGATATTAGAGTTGAATCCTGAAGATAAACAGGCAAAATCTATAATTGAACAGGTGAAGGGTGAGAAGCTAAGAGTCGGAGATTAACTTTTACTCTTCCTCTCTCCGCCAGCCTGCCAGCATTCGTGGCGAGTGGCGGTTTTTTCTATTATAGAAATGGAATTCGATCGCATAATAAAATATATTTTTTTTCTTCTCCTTTTAATTTGTCCTCTAATCTTTCTTACCAATACTACTCGCAATCCTTATATAATACAAGGCGTAGTGTTTGGGATTAGTCTATCTGTGATTTTGGCTATCTGGCTGATAAAGAGTAATCTTAGACGGCAGATCATTTTACCCAGAACATACCTCGACAAACCCCTTTTATTCTTCTTTTTGGTCTCATTCCTTTCGGTCGCTTATTCGTTCTCCATTCATCCGGAAATGAAACTGGCTATCCTTTCCTTTGGTGGGAGAAACCTCCTATTCTTATTTCTCAATTGCATAGCGGTCTTTTATATAACTGTCCACCTCCTGCGCGATGAAAGAAATCTTAACAGGTTACTCTATATTGCCTTTGCAGTGGGAACGCTTGCCTCTTTGTATGCAATACTTCAGTATGAAGGGATTGAACCCATATGGCCAATGAAAATAGAGCCCTTCGGCACTCGCAGCGTTTCCACCTTTGGCAACCCCAATTTCTTGGCAAGTTTTCTGATTCTAATTTTGCCTGTGATAGCGATTCTGGCTGTTTATGAAAAGTCTCTCATAAAGAAGCTCTTTTTAGGCGGACTTTTTGGAGTTAATTTCCTTGGACTGATGGTGACCCGCACTCGCAGCGCTTGGCTGGGGCTTTTTGTGGCTTCGATTTTCGTTGCGTTCTTTTTGGTCTCTTACCAGGTCTCTCTAATTTCGAGGAATAGAAAGTGGTTAATCTTTCTGGCGAGTCTTCTGTTTCTGATGATGCTCTATCCTGTAAGGGTCGAACGACAAGGGCAGAGGAAAGTTATGGTTGTGAAGCTTGCTATTGAGAAGGTTAAGAGCTTTACCGATCTTAAACAGATGGCCTATGTTCAGAGATTTCTAATCTGGCAGGCAGCCTATCCCATGTTTAAGGAAAGCCCACTTTTAGGCCATGGCTGGGGAAATTTTGAGATTATCTATCCATTTCATCAGGCGAAGTATCTGAAGATAAAGAAGTATTCTCCTTTTCGCACCCATGCCAACAATGCTCATAATGAAATATTAGAGATAGCTTCCCAAACGGGGATTGTGGGGCTGGGAATATATGTTTGGTTATTCGTCCTCTTTTTTAAAGTAGGAATAGATAGTTACAGGAAGCTTAGTACTGAGTATGATAAGATTGTTGTTTTGGGGCTTTTGGCAAGCATTTTTGGAATGCTGGTCGACAATTTGTTGAATGTTTCTTTGCATTTCCCAATGCCTGCCCTTCTCTTCTGGATATGGATGGGATTGGCAGTGGGAATATGCCAGAGAAGGGGGATGCCGGAACGCAGGATTTCCATTAAAAAATTTCTTGTTTATCCGATAAATGTTCTCTCTGGAATAATTATTTTTGGAATTATTCTCTTTAATCTTAAGTATTTCCGAGGGGAGATCCACTATTTTAAGGGTTTTAAGTACGCAAAAAATAACACTACGCTGGGAAATGCAGTTAAGGAGTGCGAGCTGTCCTATAGGATTTATCCTCTAAATGTGGACAATAACTATGAACTGGGGAACGCTTATGCTCGCCTAGACGAGAAGGAGAAAGCTATTTGGGCTTACCTTAAAGCAATAGAAGCAAACCCTGGCTACGACGAGATATACTCAAATTTAGGAATTATGTATGGAGAGACCGGAAGAATACCAGAGGCCATTGAAGCTCTAAGTAAATCAATTGAGATAAATCCTCTTTCGGTCCCTACGCGCTCCTACCTCGCACAGATGCATATTAGAAGAGGGGAATGGGAGAAAGCTGCTAACCAATATCGAGAAATATTAGACCTTGAACCCGAAAATTCGAAAGCTAAAGCGAATCTTTCCTTTATCCAGGCACAGATGGAAGGGAAACATCCTCTTCGTGCACAGACACAGGAAATCAAACTTCTGTTTGAGAAAGGGGAAAAGTATATAAAGAATAGAGATTGGAATAAAGCACAAGAGACTTATGGAAAGATTGTAGAGCTTGCCCCCAGAAACATAAAGGCAAACCTCTATTTGGGTAATGTATATTTTAGCCAGAGTAAGATAGAGGAAGCTATCAATCAATATCAGAAGATAATCGAACTCTCTCCGACATTCAATATCGGGATTCATAATAACCTCGGTCTTGCCTATCTGGAATTGAAAAAGGTCAATCTGGCGAGAGAAGAGTTCCGGAAAGTTTTGAAAGTTGATCCTGGAAACGAATTGGCCATCAGGAAGTTGAGACAGATAGATTCTGGGCTTGGAGAGAGTCAAAAGAGGATACCTTGACAAGATAGGGGAAATCTGTTAGGATTATACGCGTATAATTGAAGCACGGAACCTGTGATGAATAGCAGTCCACAAAGGAAAGGAGAATGAAAAAAGGGTACCTTCCATTAACACTATTGATAGGAGTGGTTATTGCTTACTTTTTAGGCATTTATTCTGTCTTATCTGCAGGGGAAGTGGTCGATTTGATTGATACCCCCACTCCTCAAATTGTTGAACAGGGGGGATATAATGTAAATTTCCGCTTCTATAGCTTGGAAAGCAAGGGGGGTGGCAATGATATTGGACTTCTAGCCGGCCTATTCTTTGGGATGTTGGAGCATATGAACCTGGGAGTTTATCTCGATACTGAAAATATCATAGGCAATCAGAATATCAAGCTCAGGCGTCCCCGACTCTTTGTAAAATTTCGCGTTTTCAGTGGAACCCAGTACTTTCCGGCAATAGGTGTTGGTTACGATGATCAAGGTTACGGAGAATATAGGGATAGAAAGTATGAACAGAGAGAAAAGGGTTTCTTTATAGTCCTCTGCAAAGAAAATTTTATTCGGCAATTGGAAGTCTGTACTGGAATTAATGGTTACGATTTTGATAAATTTAGGATGAGAGGATTCATTAGCGTATTTTCTCGACTGGGAGAGAATGTAATCCCGATGTTAGAATTCGATAATTTGGGTGGTGGAAACCAGAACAGGATAAATATGGGCATACGTTATTTCATTACGCCAAACTTAAACGTTGAAGTAGATGGAAAAGACGTCGCCGATGGGTTTGACCGCATCTTTCGCATCGGGTATATGAGTGCATTTTAAATTGGAAGATAGTTTGTTCATCGCTGAGGAAGATATACTCCGGATTTGGCTCGCTCGCCGAGAATTTTTTGGTGTTTGACCACCCCCTGTCATTGCGAGCGACTGGAAAGAGCGTGGCAATCTCGAGATTACTTAGGTTGCCTCGCAATGAACTCTTTTCTTCGATTTTTGGCCAAAATTCCAAAAGCTCTTCATAAACTATCTTTCAAATGCGAATTAAGGTGAATTCTATTCCTAAAAAGGAGATCGCGTGGCTGAGGTTGAAGGGTTAGATTTTGAAAGGCCAGTTGTAGAACTGGAAAAGAAAATTGAAGAGCTAAAGGGTCTCAGCGCTAACGAAACAGTCGACTTCTCTCAAGAGATAATCAGTCTGGAGAAGAAATGTAAGAAACTTAAAAAGGAAATTTTCGGCAAGCTCACTCCCTGGCAAAAGGTTCAGCTGGCTCGGCATCCTCAACGTCCCTATACTTTGGATTACATAGATTTACTTATGAGTGATTTTGTAGAACTTCGCGGAGACAGAAATTTTGCCGATGATCCAGCTATAGTGGCGGGAATAGCTAAATTTCAGAACAAAACGGTTGTAGTTATTGGTCATCAGAAGGGCCGGACGCTCCAGGAAAACATGGTGAGAAATTTCGGAATGCCGCATCCGGAAGGGTACCGCAAGGCGTTGAGGATGATGAAGCTGGCTGAGAAATTTTCAATTCCTGTCATTAGTTTCATAGATACTCCCGGCGCTTATCCAGGAATCGGGGCAGAAGAGAGGGGGCAAGCCGAGGCAATTGCTCGAAATTTGAAAGCCATGTCGGAATTCGAAATTCCGATTATTGTGGTGGTCATCGGAGAGGGAGGTAGTGGTGGAGCGCTGGGAATCGGCGTTGGTGATAAAGTCCTAATGTTAAAAAATGCTATCTATTCGGTTATCTCTCCTGAGGGTTGTGCTTCTATTCTCTGGAGGGATGCAGCAAAGGCTCCAGAGGCTGCTAAGGCACTAAAGTTGACCGCCAAAGATTTACTAGAGTTAAAAGTGATTGACGAAATCATCGATGAACCTCTGGGTGGCGCCCATCGGGACATAGGATTTGTAGGGAGGCAATTGGAAGAAAAAATAAAGAGATACCTGAGTGAATTAAAGAACTTATCCGTAGAAGAACTGTTGAGAAAAAGATACCAAAGGTTCCGCCTACTGGGGGAATTTGTTGAAGTAGAACCGAGGAGAAAGGGGAAAACTGAAATAAGCGACGAGAGAAAATGAGAAGGATCGCTGTTACAACTGCTGGTGGGGATGCCCCGGGAATGAATGCTTGTCTTAGAGCCGTAGTTCGCTCAGCAATCTATTATGGCTATGAGGTGGTCGGATTTGAAGAAGGGTATTGGGGATTGATTGAAGATAAAAAGAGAAGAATGGATTTGAGGTCGGTTAGCGGAATTATCAGTTGGGGTGGAACGATATTGAAAACGAAAAGGTGTGAAGAGATAAAGACTAAAAAGGGGATAGAGAAGGCAGTAAGGGTCTTAAAGAAGAACAGGATTGATGGTTTTATTACCATAGGAGGAGACGGTGCTTTTAGAGGGGGAGTAGAACTATATCAGGCAATTGGAACACCTCTTGTTGGTATACCGGCAAGCATTGACAATGATATCGCTGGCACAGAAGATACTATAGGTTTCGATACAGCTGTGAATACAGCCTTAGCCTCCATCCAGAAAATTCGGGATACCGCTTCTTCCCACGAGAGAATCTTTATCATCGAGGTTATGGGAAGAGAGAGGGGATTTATTGCCCTTGCGGTTGGATTAGCTTGCGGGGCTGAAATAATTTTAGTACCCGAAATAAAGTATGATCTGATCAAGATCTCCCAAGAATTGGAAAAGGGCAGAAGGAGCGGAAAGAAGAGCAGTATTATTGTTATGGCTGAGGGAGCAGGAACCGCCTATGCCATAGCCCATCAAATAAGCGATGTTACTGGCTATGAAGTTAGAGTAAGCGTTGTTGGTTATATTCAACGTGGTGGTTCCCCCACTGCCCGTAGTGCAAATTTAGCTAATCTTTTTGGACATCGGGCAGTAAAGGTTTTGACCAGAACGAAATCGGCCAAGATGGTGGGATGGGAAAGAGGGAAGGTTGTAGTTCTACCCTTGGACTATTCAATAAGATATAGAAAACAGATAGACGATAATCTTTATAGATTGGCTCACATATTGGCAATCTGAGGATAAAGGAAGAAGATATGCCACTAGTAACGACAAAAGAACTCTTGGAGAAGGCTATGAGAGAGAAATATGCTGCGGGAGCTTTCAATGCTAACAATATTGAGATGGTACAGGCGATTATCGAAGCGGCAGAGGAAGAGAATGCCCCAGTGATTCTACAGGCTAGTCAGGGCGCAATTAAGTATGCTGGCCTGGAAAATGTCGTAGCGATAGTTAAGAACGCTGCGGCTATGGCTAAAGTTCCGATTGCTCTCCATTTAGACCACGGGACCAATTATGAACAGAATGTCAAGTGTTTACGTATGGGATTCACTTCCTTAATGTTCGACGGTTCTAAACTTCCATATGAGGAGAACGTCTCTATTACCAGGAAGGTAGTGGAGATGGGGCATGCTGTGGGAGTTCCCGTAGAAGGAGAGATAGGTAAGATTGCGGGTACGGAAGACCATATTACCGTAAGCGAAGTGGAGGCCAGTATGACCGAACCTGAGGAAGCTTTGAGGTTCGTTCAGGACACTGGAGTTGACTCACTGGCAGTGGCTGTAGGAAGCGTTCACAGGATGAAGAAAAAAGAAGCTAAACTCGATCATGAGCGGATTGGGAAGATCGCTGAATTGGTAAAGATTCCTCTTGTTTTGCATGGCTCAAGCGGGGTAATGGATGATGAGATGAAAAGAGGCATCAAGGAGGGACTCTGTAAGATCAATGTTGCTACCCAGTTAAATATGGCTTTTGTTGAAGGAATGAGAAAGGCTCTAAACGAGAAACCAGAAGAGGTGGATCCCCGAAAGATACTTAGAGTGTCAAAAGAATTGCTGAAGAAAGTAGTAAAGGATAGAATAAGGGTTTTTGGATGTTCAGGGAGAGCATAGAGGGGTAAAGGAGGTAAAGTAAAAATTATCATGAGAATTGGAGTATTGAATGGTGGAGGAGATGTACCAGGTTTAAATCCCGCGATTCGTGGATGTGTGATGCGGGCAATAGATTTCGGCTGGGAAGTAGTGGGAATTAACGAGGGATGGAAGGGATTGATTAAGGGTTTGACTGAACCCTTGGGAATTTCCGAAGTGGAAGATTTAATGGATAAAGGAGGGACGATACTGGGCACTTCCAGGGCAAATCCCTATAAAGTGGAGAAGGGCGTGGAAAGATGTTTAGAGAATATAGGGAGGCTTGATCTTGGGGCAATAGTTGCTATGGGTGGCGAAGATACTTTGGGAGTGGCCAATAAACTATATAAAGAATACAGGATGAAAGTTGTTGGTGTTCCAAAGACCATGGACAATGACCTTTCGTCTACCGATTACACTTTTGGTTTCGATACTTCAGTTACTCTGGCGATGAATGCTTTGGGAGTTTTAAAAGACACTGGAAAATCGCATAGGAGGATTATGGTTCTAGAGGTAATGGGCAGGCACGCTGGTTGGGTGGCCCTGTTTACAGCCATTGGTGGTGGTGCGGACTGGGTTCTGCTTCCTGAGGAAGAAGGGAATATAGATTTGATGTGCGAACATTTGAAAAGAGTTTATGAAAGGAGAAAGGTAGCGACCGTAGTAGTTTCCGAAGGTATCGAAATTCCCGGAAAGGATACAGGTGAAGAAAAACTGGACCAGTTTGGCCATATGCTTTTGAAAGAGAGACGAATGGGAGAGGAGATTGCTAAAATTATAAAGGACAGACTGGGAATCGATACCAGGGTGAGCGTTATCGGTCATATGCAGCGGGGAGGAACTCCCACTCTATTCGATCGAATGCTGGGAGTGAGGGCTGGTGTAAAAGCAGTTGAACTCATTAAGGAAGGCAAGTTTGGTCAGATGGTTTCATTAAGGGGAACGGAGATGGTGGGGATTAGTTTAGAAGAAGCTGTGGGCAAGTCAAAGACTGTTTCTCGTGAATGGATCGACTTCGCACATACACTTTTTAAGTAGGGCCCCCTACTTTTTTCCCGGAATTAGCATCATGTCATTGCAAGCGACTGAAGGGAGCCTGGTCTCGCCCAGTCAGGACTTCACTTCGTTGGCAATCACAGAGCCTTGCTACTATAAAAAGGGAATGAGGGAAAATGAAGGTTTCTTATAATTGGTTAAAGGAGTATGTAGATTTTTCTTTGTCTCCTCCAGAACTGGCTAAATGTCTCACGATGGCGGGTCTGGAAGTGACCGATATTC
Organism: bacterium; assembly: GCA_046759165.1. GTDB lineage: Bacteria > UBA6262 > WVXT01 > WVXT01 > WVXT01 > JBHIBS01. The sequence goes on from JBHIBS010000014.1 coordinate 39,232, forward strand.
TCTATTTGCGGCCAGAGGTGGAGAACGTGGTGGTTGGTGAAATCCTTTCCATGAAGCCACTTCCTCAGGCAGATAGATTAAGCCTCTGTCAAGTTTCCGATGGGAAGCAGATCTTTTCTGTAGTTTGTGGAGCAAGAAACATAAAGGTTAAGGATTTTGTTCCTCTTGCCAGGGTGGGAGCTAAACTTCCTGGCGGAAGAAGAATAAGTAAGACGAAAATAAGAGGGCAGACTTCTTACGGAATGCTCTGTTCGCAGAAGGAATTAGGAATTGGAGAAGATGCCAGTGGCATTCATATTCTTCCGGCTGGTTCTAAATTGGGTGAGGATATTAAAAAGGCTTTAGTGTTGGAAGAAGTAATGCTGGAAGTCGAATTGACTACCAATCGTTCCGATTGTGCCAGTATATTTGGGATAGCCCGTGAGGTTTCAGCTATTTTGGGCGGGAATTTAAACCCGCCCAAGATTGAATTTGAGGAAAATGGAATTTCTGTATTCGATTTAGCTAAGGTTGAAATTCTTGATCCCGAGGTATGTAGGCGTTATGCCGCCAGAGTTATTCGAGACCTGAAAGTGGGTTCCTCCCCCTCTTGGTTAGTCAAGAAATTGGATACAGTGGGGCTTAGACCGATTAACAATGTAGTTGATGTTACCAATTACGTTCTAATTGAACTTGGCCATCCCCTTCACGCCTTCGACTATGATAAACTGTGTGAGCATAAAATTCTTGTGCGTTTTGCTACTCCTGGCGAGAAGCTATTAACTTTGGATAATGAACAGAGAAAATTGACAGAAAAGAATTTAGTTATTGCTGACGCGGAGCGACCAGTTGCTTTAGCGGGAATAATAGGAGGGGTGGAGAGCAGTGTTGACCAATCTACCAGGAATGTACTTTTGGAAAGCGCTTATTTCACTCCTCAGGTAGTGAGAAGGACAGCCCGGCAGTTTGGGATTGATACAGAATCGTCCTATCGTTTTGAGCGTGGCGTTGATATGGAAAATGTCCTTATCGCATCCAATCGAGCCTGCCAGTTGATCCAGGAACTCACCGGAGGCAAAGTTGCTTCTGGAGTAGTTGATGTATACCCTCAGCCTTTCTCTCCAGTAGAGATAGAGTTTTCCCCGGAAGAGACCAATCATATCTTGGGCTCCAATATCTCCGCCAAAAAAATGGGCGAAATTTTGACGCGTCTGGGGTTTAAGATTTCTGAGAAAGAGGGAGAGAGGCTCCTATGGGTCAGAGTGCCTTCCTATCGAAATGACATTTCTCGCGCTATCGATCTGGTAGAAGAGATCGCCCGACTATATGGATATGATAAGATTCCATCAGGGATGCCGAAAATAGAAATCAGTGATTCATTTGATGATAAAGTTTTGATACTGGAGGATCTTGTAAGAGATGTATTGACGAAGTTAGGATTATGCGAAGTTGTCAGCCGTTCTCTGGTTAGTCCAGAATATTATAACGAACTGGACATTACTATCTCGGCAGGGCTTAAAGGAATTGTTGAGATTACTAATCCTCTCTCTCGGGAACAGAGTCTCTTACGCACTTCCCTTCTCCCGGGTCTCATATCGATACTGAAATGGAATCTAAACCATGGGGTCACTGATATGAAGATATTTGAAATAGGTCAGGTCTTTTTCCCCGGAAAGGAGATGCCAGAAGAGAAAAGGATTTTGGCAGGGGCCTTGGTGGGTACGCAGGAGGAGGGATACTGGGAAGACTCTTCAAAAGCTATCGATTTTTATTATACTAAAGGGATTGTGGATTCCCTATTAGGAGAATTGGGCATTTCTCGTCAAAGTCGTGGAGAATCTAAGATAGAGAAAAGCAGCCATTTTCTTCTGGAAGATAGAGTTTCAAATAAGATAATGGTAGGCAATGAACATCTGGGAGATTTTGGCGAATTAGCTAAGAAGGTCTCTGGGAAGATGGAATTTAAAGATAAAGTATACATTTTCGAATTATATTTTGACAAATTGTGTAAACTTATCGAAATTAAGAAGACGTATAAGAGAATGTCGAGGTTTCCGTGGGTTTCTAGGGATATTGCTTTTGTTGCTCCGGAGGGCTTGACATTTGAGGAAATTTGTGTTAAAATTAAAAAAGTTGGAAATGAACTTGTTCAAGACGTAAAACTTTTCGACGTGTATTTTGGTGAACAGATTGAGCCCGGGAACAGGGGCTTAGCTTGCAAGGTTATTTATCAATCTATGGAAAAGACTTTGAGGGATGAAGAGGTAAATAGTTTACATATGAGAATAGTGGAGGCGTTAGAAAGAGACTTAAAAGTAAAAGTGAGAAGATAAGACTGGTTGTGAAATAAGGGAAGATGAAAGAATTCAATGTCCTCAAGAAAAAGATAGAGGAGATTGTTGTATTAGTCAATTCGCTGAAACAAGAAAAGACAAAGTTACTGGAGAACATTGAAAAGGAAAAAGAGGACATTAAATTTATGGAGGGAGAGAATAGAGCAGCAAAGAAGATAATCGCTCAAGCCGAGCGCTTAGGAAAGGAAAGAAAAGAAGTTAGGGAGAGGCTCCGAATTCTGCTTGATCGGTTAGAGAAAATGAAAGTATAATCCTGGCACGGGTAAGAGGGTTCTATGCTCGAGAAAGACGGAGACAAGATTCCAGTGAGGATATATAACCGAGAATTCGTAATTCAGGGGGGCGACTGGGACCCCTTGTATGTCTCGGCTTTAGCAAAATATGTTGATGAACAAATGAACAAAATAGCTAACACATCACATATTGTAGATACAAGCCGGGTAGCAGTTTTGGCTGCTCTAAATATTGCTGATGAATTGTTTAAATTGAGAGAGAGTAAGGATAACAGTGGCCAGGAAATATCAAAAAAATCTGAAGAACTGATCAAGCTGCTCGATCAAGCATTAAAATAGTAGTTTCCATATTGTTGAAAATATAGTATGCTTTTACCGTCCCTGCGATGTTCGTGATGTGTTGACTATTTTAAGCCGACAAGCATTAATCAGGGAATCCGGGGCCTCTGATAATCGTGGTTATCGGAGCAGGATACCCACTTTTAGTTGGTGCTTTAAAACAGTCAGGCACACGGCAGAGCGGGGACTTTTTTTAATGATTGATTAAGAATTACGAGGTAGGGGATGGAACTTTTTGCGAAACAGAAAGCAGAAGCCACTAATGATATGCCCTTAGCTTTGAGGATTTCCCCAAAGAGACTTTCCGAGTTCGTAGGACAAGAGCACATTTTAGGTATGGGTAAACTGCTTCGGCGAGCTATTGAGGCGGATAGAATTGTATCTCTCATCTTCTACGGTCCACCAGGCTGTGGTAAATCTGCGCTGGCCAGAATAATCGCTGAGGGTACGGAAGCATACTTTGAAGAGTTAAATGCGGTGACTTCCGGGGTTGCTGATTTGAGAAGGATAATTGAAAGAGCTTGGCAAAGGAGAAAGCTTTCGGGTCAGAAGACAATTCTACTCATCGATGAGCTTCACCATTTTAACAGAAGCCAGCAAGATGCCCTTCTGCCAGACGTAGAGAGGGGGATAGTAATCCTAATCGGCATTACTACTGAGAATCCCTATTTTTATATTAATTCCAGGTTACTCTCCCGCTCCCAGATTTTCGAATTTAAACCTTTGAGTGATCGAGACCTAAAAGTTATTTTGAAAAGGGCAATTGAAGATAAACAGAATGGCTTGGGCAAAAAGAGAATAAAGATTGCTCCTGAGGCACTGAAGCATCTGATAAAAACTGCCAATGGTGATGCCAGAAGAGCATTGAATGCTCTGGAGGTGGGAGTGATGACCACAAAACCAAGCCGCAACGGAGAGACTAACTTCACCCTATTAGTAGCTGAACAATCGATTCAGAAAAAAGCTGTGGTCTATGATAAGAAAGGGAATGAACATTATGACACGATATCTGCTTTTATTAAGAGCATGAGAGGCTCAGACCCAGATGCAACTTTGTACTGGTTGGCAAAGATGATATATGCTGGCGAAGACCCACGATTTATTGCCAGAAGGATTGTGATCTGTGCCAGTGAGGATGTGGGCAATGCAGACCCACAAGCTCTGGTAGTAGCCAATGCAGCTCTGGAGGCCTGTGAATTTTTGGGAATGCCCGAAGCTAAAATACCCCTTGCTCAAGCCGCAATATATATTGCTTGTGCTCCTAAGTCTAATGCAACCTATAAGGGAATAGATAACGCTTTGGCCGATATAGAAGAGAAGAAAATTCTTAAGCCACCAAAATATTTAACTAAGGTTGGACGAAAAGATTATAAGTATCCGCACAATTATTCAAATGGATGGGTTCAGCAAGACTATTTACCCGTGAAACGTAAGTACTATTTTCCCACAGAAGAAGGTTATGAGGCAAAGATCAAGAAGAGGATGGAAGAGTTGGAGTCCCGGATTGCTAAGGATTCCAAGTCCTCCCATGGGCAGAAGCCAGACCATTCTCCAGAAAGATCCACTCGGCAGGAGAAGGAGGATCAGGCTAGAACTTTTTGAAAAAATGGAGAAGAAAAAGACAAAGCTCAGGCAAGAATTCCTGAAGCGGAGAGACAGCCTTTCCAGGCATGAAATAGACTCTAGGAGCGAGAAGATCGAAAAGGAGCTCTTTACATTGCCTGAGTTCCGGTGCGCAAAGACAGTTATGTTTTATGTATCTTTTCGTAGTGAAGTGGAAACAGAGAAAATGATAAGAAATGCGCTGGACGTGAGAAAAAGGGTAGTAATACCCGTTGTAGATGGGGAAGAAATAGTGGCAGCCGAGATTAAAAATTTTAAAAAAGAGCTCACCAAGGGAAGTTTTGGAATAAGGGAACCGAAAAAAGAGTTCAGAGGGAGGGTGGATCAGAAAGAGATCGATCTCGTAATTGTTCCGGGAGTAGTCTTTGATAAGAGGGGAGGTCGCCTTGGGTACGGGAGAGGATACTACGATCGATTCTTAAGAAGTAAGTCGATAAGATTGAGGATGGGTCGCTCCCATCAATGTGCAGTGATTGGACTGGCTTTCGATTTGCAGATTGCCGAGAAGATTCCTCTGGTAGAAAAAGATGTGAGGGTTGATAAAATAGTTACTGAAAGCGGGATAATAGATTGTAAAAGCCGGCCTTAAGTAAATTTCAGTGCTGATGCCGTTGGAACTGGTTCTAATGGTACTGCCATCACCAAATCTTTGGTATCTCCAGAGGGGATAACTTGAGTGTGGGAATTTCCCCCAGATAAGGAGGGAGAAATGGATAGTATAACCTTAGTTATCCTAGGGTGCCTTCTTTTAGGAATATTAGTAGGCTTCATATTAAGATTTATCTACGCGAAATCTCAGGCCTCATCAGTTGAAACACAAGCGAAGAGGATAATCGATTCTGCCCAGCGAGAGGCCGAAGCGAAAAAGAAAGAAGGTGTCCTTGAGATAAGAGATGAGATGCACAGAGCAAGGATTAAATTTGAAGAGGAGACGCGAAGTCGACGGCAAGAGTTAGAGAGTTTGGAAAAGCGGTTAGTGCAGAAGGATGAAAATTTGGACCGCAAAGTTGATATCCTTGAGAGGAAAGAGAGAGAAATTGACAAGAAAGAGAGATATGTTTTGGGAAAAGAGAGACACTTGGAGGAAGAGGCGAAGAGGTTAACTCAAGTAAAGGAAGAACAAAAAAAGGTATTGGAAAGGTTAGCCAGAATGACCCCGGAAGAAGCAAAGAAGGTTCTGCTGGCCAGTATGGAAGAAGAGGCGAAGAGAGAAGGGGCGACAATTATTAGACGGATGGAGCAAGAGGCTGTAGAGACCGGAACAAGAAGAGCCAAGGGGATTTTAAGTCAGGCTATCCAGCGTTGTGCTGTGGAGCATACTGCGGATATCAC
>JBHIBS010000015.1:0-39976 GCA_046759165.1 bacterium
CCTGCGAGTCGGTGAGCAGGCAGGTCACCGACTGAAGCGAAGCGAAAGGAGGGGCGCTGTTCCGACGAATAAGGAGGAACAATCCTAGCGACGGGCGCGAGACGGCGAGCGCCCCGGGGACAGAGCATAAAGAATGGCTACTTTAGTTGTGGTAGGTACTCAGTGGGGCGACGAAGGCAAAGGCAAAGTTGTCCACCTTCTCTCAGAGAAGGCCGATTATATTATTCGCTACCAGGGTGGAAACAATGCAGGACATACTGTTGTTTTTAACGGCCGAGAATTCATCCTCCATCTGGTTCCAGCAGGAATCCTCGAGCCAGGTAAGAAATGTATTATTGGAAGTGGAGTGGTAGTAGATCCCCAAGCACTGGTGGAAGAGATTCGCTTTCTCGAGGGCAAAGGAATAAGAATAAAAGGCCGACTCTATGTCAGCGACGCCTGCCATATTATTCTGCCATACCATTGCTGGCTGGACCAGCTCAGGGAAATCCACCAGGGTAAACGGAGGATCGGGACTACTCGAAAGGGGATTGGGCCAGCCTACGCTGATAAAGTGGCGAGAGTGGGCATAAGAATGGCCGATTTCCTTTCCCCACGCCTGTTCAGGGAACTATTGGAGAGGAACTTGAGAGAAAAGGCACCTCTTCTGAGGAAAGTATGCAAGCTCTCTGAGTTGAGGCGAGAGATTCTGGAAAAACGAAAAAAGCAGCTACGGCTAATTAAAGACCTCGTTGTGGATTCAGCGATAATGATTAACCGAATAATTTCTCAAGGAAGGAATGTTATCCTGGAGAGTGCTCAGGGGACGCTACTGGACGTTGATTATGGGAGTTATCCTTATGTTACCTCTTCCAATCCCGTGGCTGGCGGAGCCTGCGTGGGTATAGGTATAGGCCCCACTCAGATCGACCGAGTTTTAGGAGTTGTCAAGGCATATACTACCAGGGTGGGTGAGGGACCATTTCCCACTGAGTTGACCGATGGGATAGGCAAACTATTGCAGGAGAAGGGAAAAGAGTTTGGAGCAACTACAGGTCGGCCTCGACGCTGTGGCTGGTTTGACGCATCCATTGTCCGACATGCAGCGAGGATAAATGGTCTGGGGAGTTTGGCCTTGACCAAGCTCGATGTTCTGGATGGGATCGGCCCTTTAAGAATTTGCGTAGCATATCGCTACCGGGGAAGATTGATCAGAGAGTTTCCCACTGGCAGAGAAATTTTCAAAGATTGTAAGCCAGTCTATATACAGTTAAAAGGTTGGAAGGAGAAGACTAAAGGCATTCAGAAATTTAATTCACTACCCACAAATGCAAAGAGATATTTAAAGGAAATAGAAAGCCTGGTTCAGGCAAAAATCTCTATAGTCTCTATGGGCAGAAGCAGGGAGGAGACAATCGTAATAGATAGAGATCTGCTTGATTTTAATTTTTGATCATAAATATTATTGAGTAGAGACGGATTAATAAGAGGCAGGAAATGGTGCGAGTTGTATTAGAGAAGGCGACTAAGCTATATGCTGGAGGTGTTATTGGCGCCAAGGATATTTCAAGTGAGAGAATTCCCCAAAGGGAAAAATTTTTATAAGGAGCGAATTATGGGGAAGGAAGATTTGGTCAAAAGAATGAAAGGGGTGGGAGAGAAGACCTCGGAGTTGGCCAAGGCCAACGGTAGGCTGATAGAACGCAGGGGAGAGTTGTCAAGAAAAGTAAGGCAAAAGACGAAGGCGCTATCTTTTCTCTACAAGATAGAAAGAGATGTTTCAACTAAGTTCAAGCTGGAGGAAGTTTTAAAACTGACGGTGGAAAGGGTGAGTTCAATTCTGAACGTGAAAATATGTTCTATCCTCTTAATGAATGATAAAACTGGTAAGTTGTCAATTGAATGTGCTAAGGGACTGGAACAGAAAATTATGAGGGAGACAGAACTTGAGGTGGGAGATAAGATTTCAGGGTGGGTAGTAAAACATAATAAGGCAGTTTTGGTGAGAAATATTGAGAAAGATATTCGCTTTGCTAAGAGGAGTGAAGAGAAATATTATAATAAATCTTTAATGAGTGTTCCTTTGGCCATAAAGGATAAGGTGATAGGAGTTCTCAATGTCAACAACAAGAAGTCGAGAAGAATCTTTAATCAGGAAGACTTTAGATTGCTCAAGCAGATAGCTGCTCAAATTGCGATAGTTGTCGAAAATGCCAAACTTTACAAGAGTTTAGGTGATCTTTATATGCGCACTATTACCAGCCTGGCAGCTACTATCGATGCGCGTGACCCTTACACCCGAAGACATTCGGAGATGGTGGCTGAATATGCTGTAGCTATTGCTGAAGCCATGAAACTCCCTTCTGAGCGAGTAGAGCTTATCAGGCAGGCTTCCCATTTACACGATATCGGTAAGATTGGAGTGCACGACTTTATTTTCCTCAAGCCTGATAAATTAACTGATGAAGAATGGGAGGAAGTGAAGCTCCATTCGGTTAAAGGTGCTGAAATACTGGAACCTCTGGTTGTTTTCCTTAACGGAGTAATTGATATGGTCAGGCAACATCACGAGAGATATGATGGGAGAGGTTATCCAGGCCACTACAAAGATGGGGAAATAGATGTGGGAGCAAGGATAATGGCTGTAGCTGATGCCTTTGATGGTATGTTATCGGAAAGACCATATAGGAAAGCATATTCTAAAGAGAAAGCAATTGGAGAATTGAGAGAAAATAGTGGAACACAATTTGATCCGGAAGTTGTGGAGACTTTTCTTGAGGTGTTAAATAGGGAGCCGGGGTTAATTCAAAACAGATATCGATGATTAGTTGATAGATTGGCAATATTTTTAAACTCACACTGTAGAAGTGTGGGTTTTTTATTTTTTTCTTGACAGATACACAGATGTGTGCTATAATTAAAAAGGGAGGGAATTATTATGACTGAAAAGTTAACCCTCAGACAGAAGGAGGTATTAGATTTTATTCTTGAGAGGCTCCATATTCTGGGTTCTCCACCTACCATTCGGGAGATAGCCCGACATTTCGGTTTCTCCTCTACAGGCTCTCCCAGAGTCCATCTGAGGGCTCTTGCCAGAAAGGGCTATCTGCGGTTGAATCCTCAGATTTCGAGGGGAATCGAAGTCCTCGCCCAAGCTGTAGGTATACCCATTGTGGGTCGCGTGAAGGCAGGAGGTCCAGACCTTGCAGTTGAGGATGTGGAGGGATATCTCGACCTCTCCAGGGTCTTTCCTCACGAGGAAAACATCTTTGCCCTACGGGTGAAAGGAGATAGCATGGTTGGGGCCGGGATAATGGATGGAGATCTGGCTATTGTGCGGAGGCAACCCTCAGCCGAGGAAGGTGAAATTGTTGTCGCCTTAATTGGAGAGGAGGCCACAGTGAAGTGTTTCTTTAAAGAGTCCCAGGGAGTGCGTCTGGAACCAGCCAATCCTTCTTATGAACCCATCCTCAGTAAAGAGGCCATAATTGTGGGTAAGGTGATCGGACTGATCCGGGGATATAAATAGATAGGAGATGGGGTATGTACGAAGTTATCGAAGAACCTATCCATGTAGGGGCTATCTTTAAGGGTAATAAACTCAGACCCCGTTGGTTCATATGGAAGAGGAGAAAGTACTCCATACAGGAGATAACCTTTAGCTGGCAGGATAGGAAAGGAGAAGAGACTCTACTCTATTTCTCGGTCTCCGATGGGATCAATACATATGAGATATGCTTTAACCAGAAGAGCCTCAACTGGTTTTTGAGCAAGGTCTCCATTGAGGGATAATTATGAGCAGGGTGATTATGCATCTGGATATGAATGCCTTCTTTGCCAGCATTGAGCAGAAGGCTAATCCCCGCCTTCGGGGTAAGCCGGTAATTGTGGGTGGAAGTCCCCATTCCCGCACGGTGGTGGCTACTGCCTCTTATGAAGCGAGAGAATACGGAGTGGAGACAGGCATGCCTCTAAATGAGGCAAGAAGACTCTGTCCCCAGGCAATCCTGGTGGAGGGGAACTCAGCAAAGTATATAGACACCTCCCTCGAGATTATTAAAATTCTTAATAGGTTCACGGACCAGGTGGAGATCTTCTCCATTGACGAGGCATTTCTCGATGTTACTGGAAGCCAGGTTCTATTTGGTAAGCCAAAGGAGATTGCCCGCAAGATTAAAGAATACTTAAGGAAAAATATAGGTCTGTCCTGCTCCATTGGAATTGCTCCTAATAAAGTTCTGGCCAAACTTGCCTCAGAAATGGAGAAGCCCGATGGTCTTGTAGAGATAGAGGAAGAAGAAGTACGAAAAATTTTGGCAAGCCTTCCAGTGGAGAAGTTCTGTGGGATCGGGGAAAAGACTGCCTCCCATCTTTCCCAATTAGGTATAAGGACTGCAAAGGAGCTGGGGAATGCTCCTATAGACCTCCTCGTTCGGCACTTTGGAATTATCGGACATATCTTAAGCCAGATGGGAAGGGGAATAGATGGAAATTCGGTAGTCTCCTATACTGAGGAAGAGGAAGTGAAATCGATGGGACATTCCTATACTCTCCCTCTGGATACTTCGGATATGGAGACGATTAGAACAGTACTTTTGAGGCTTTCTGAACAAGTCGGAAGGCGTTTAAGAAAAGCAGGGTATAAGGGAAGGAAGGTCACCTTAGTTTTAAGATACTCCGATTTCTTCACATTCAGTCGCGACCTCTCTATTCCAGACTATATCGACTACGGACCAGATATCTGCTATGTAGCGTTGAGAATCTTAGAGAGAATCGGACGGCTTGCTAAGCCTGTGAGGCTTGTGGGAGTAAAAGTATCTAACCTCATCTCTGATTCTGGACAGATGTATCTCTTAGAGAGTTATAAGAAGAGAGAGGCGCTGATTGGAGCAATCGATAGAATTAACGATAAGTTTGGTGAATTTACTATACAGCCCTGCCGTCTGTTAATGGAAACTCCTTACGAAAAGATATTTCCCTACAGGATTAGCCCTTCCCAGGGAAAGCCCCTCTCCCATCTTACTCCTTTTTCTCCTGACTGATTTTCTCGTTTTTTGGCTAAAATTCCAAAAGCTTTTCACAAACTATCTTTATATTAGCGTTATAATTAAAAAGTTTGACTTTTGAGACTATTTATGGTATATTTGAATTCAGAAAAATCCAAAAGTTCATTCGAGGTTTTTATAGGATAGGAAGCAGGGAGGGTCTAGTGGTATCTCGAAAGAAGAAAGTCATTATGGATGCAAAGGAAATTTTCTGGACAACAAAGAGGATGGCTCACGAAATTGTGGAGAAGAGTTATGGAATAAAAGAACTTGTCATTGTGGGAATTCAGACCAGGGGAGTCTATCTTGCTAAGCGGATTGCCAGGGAGATAAAGAGTATTGAGAAGAAGGAAGTGCCCGTGGGCTCTCTGGACATCACTCTCTACCGCGATGATGTCGACTCAATAGCACATCAGCCTCTGGTTAAGGAAACAAGAATTCCTTTCGATATTACCGATAAGAAGGTAGTGCTTGTTGACGATGTCCTATTTGCGGGAAGGACTGTAAGGGCTGCTCTCGATGAACTGATAGATTTCGGGCGCCCCAAAGTTATAAGATTGGCAGTTCTAATCGACAGGGGTCTTAGAGAACTCCCCATCCAGCCCGACTTTGTGGGTAAAATTTATCCCACTTCCAGGAAAGAGGTTGTCTGCGTGAATTTGAAGGAAGTGGATGGAGAGGATAGCGTGGTTTTAAGAGAGGAGTGATAAATGCGGTTAAAGCATAAGGATTTGCTCGGCTTGGAATACCTGGACAGAGAAGAGATTAATTTAATTTTGGAGACAGCGAAACCATTTAAGGAACTGTTCACCCGCTCAGTAAAGAAAGTCCCTCCTTTACGGGGTAAGACCGTGGTACTTCTCTTCTACGAGCCCTCAACCAGAACCAGAATTTCATTCGAGCTGGCAGCCAAGAGGTTGAGTGCCGATGTTTTGAATATTTCCGCCTCCACCTCCAGTGTAGCTAAGGGTGAAAGCCTAATCGATACGGCAAAAACTTTAGAAGCAATGAAGGCCGACTTCGTAGTTATTCGCCATTCCATGGCAGGAGCTCCCAAGATTCTTGCCAGAACAATAAGTGCCTCCATAATTAATGCTGGTGATGGAACTCACGAGCATCCCACTCAGGGATTATTAGATATGTTTACCATCTGGGAGAAGAAAGGAAGACTTTCAGGCTTGAAGGTTGCTATTGTGGGGGACATTCTTCACTCGCGCGTTGCTCGGTCAAATATCTGGGGATTGAATAAGATGGGAACAAAGGTATATGTGGTAGGACCAGCAACTTTGATACCTCCGAGGATTGAGGAGATGGGCGTGAAAGTCTACTACGATCTGGACGAGATAATTGATGAACTCGATGTGATTAACATTTTGAGAATTCAGATGGAGAGACAGAAAGAGAATCTATTTCCTTCCTTACGGGAGTATAATGAGATTTTTGGCATTACGGATAGAAGATTGAAAAGGGCGAAGAAAGATCTTCTGGTCATGCATCCCGGTCCAATGAATAGAGGGATAGAGATATCCTCTTCGGTGGCAGAGGGTTCACGTTCTGTAATCACCGAACAGGTCACCAACGGGATTGCGGTGAGGATGGCAGTTCTTTACCTTCTGGCTGGTGGAGATAGCCGGGGTATGAAAAGATAGGAATCACAATTATATTGGGAGGAACGTGTTGAAATTAGTCATTAGAAATGGAAGAGTAATCGATCCTAAGAATAAGATTGATAAGAAATTAGACATCCTGATTGAAAATGGAAAGATAGTAAAGATTGGAGAATCCTCCCAATTCAGGCCGGGGGATGTTACTAGGTCTACAATAACAATTGATGCCACGGGCAAGGTCGTCACCCCTGGCTTGATCGATATGCATACCCATTTACGAGAACCGGGAAGGGAAGACGAGGAAACGATTGCTTCAGGAACCAGGGCTGCCGCGCGGGGAGGATTTACATCTATCTGTTGTATGCCAAACACACAGCCTGTTATCGATTCAGTCTCTGGGGTGAAATTTGTTCTCACCACAGCTTCCCAGGAAGGGGTGGTTAATGTTTATCCTATAGGAAGCATAACCAAAGGACAGAAAGGAGAGGAACTGGCAGAGATAGGGAAGATGAGAATTGCTGGAATTGTGGGGATCTCTGATGATGGCAGACCAGTGATGAATGCTCAGATAATGCGCAGGGCATTGGAATATGCTAAGATGTTTAATCTCCCGGTGATCTCTCACTGTGAGGATTTAAACCTTTCTATGGGCGGGGTAATGAACGAAGGATTTACCTCCACAATTTTAGGTTTAAAGGGAATACCCAGGCAGGCTGAGGAGATAATGGTGGCTCGGGATATCGCCTTGGCAGAGTTGAGCGGTGGAAAGCTACATTTGGCGCACATTACCACCCGGCGCTCTGTGGAACTGGTTCGCCAGGCGAAGAAGAGAATAAAGGGAACCTGTGAAACCGCACCCCACTACTTCTCCCTTTCCGAAGAGGACGTTCGGGGTTATAATACTAACACGAAGATAAATCCTCCCTTAAGGACTAAGGACGACATTAAGGCATTGTGTGAAGGATTGGCTGACGGCACAATTGATTGTATAGTGTCTGACCATGCGCCCCATCTGGACGTGGAGAAAGATTTGGAATATAATATGGCTCCTTTTGGCATAATCGGACTGGAGACGATGTTACCGTTAATTCTTACAAATCTAGTAAGGAAGAAAATACTAAGCTTAAATCAAGCAATAGCAAAATTGACTGTAGATCCGGCAAATATTCTGGGACTGGAGAAAGGGTCTCTCTCAATAGGGGCTGATGCGGACCTCACCATAATTGATTTGAATCTAAAAAAGAAAATTGGCAACAAATTCATTTCCCAAAGTAAAAATTCTCCATTTATTGGCATGGAGTTGAAGGGTTTCCCAGTGGTTACCATGGTCGGGGGCAAGGTGATAATGAAAGATGGAAAGCTCATTTAGGGAAGCCTTCGGGGATTTTCCACTTGAGCCTGCTTTCGCAGGGAGTCCAGAATTTTATGGAGTCCTTCCGAAAGGAAGGGCCTCGTGGGAGGGAAGCCCTCGATGAAATCGGGAACTCCAGAGGGGCAGGTATGTTACAGATCGACGCGAAGATCTTAATAAATGAAGAGATTGGCCCAGAACGCTATAAGATGGTGCTTTCTGCTCCCCAAATTGCTCGCCAGGCGAGGCCTGGTCAATTTATTCACGTTAAAGTCTCTGATAGTTATACTCCTCTGTTGAGGAGGCCCTTTAGCGTCCATCGTGTGGAAGGTCAAAAGATCGAGCTGCTCTATAAGGTTGTGGGGAAAGGCACAGAAATTTTAAGCCAAAAGAAGAAAGCAGAATATCTGGATATTCTGGGCCCTTTGGGGAAGGGTTATTGGTTGCCAGCTGCCACAGCCAGGATATCGGATATTATCCTTCTAGCTGGAGGCACAGGGGTAGCCTCCCTTCTCTTCTTAGCAGAATCGATTGCGGTTCCCAATTCCGAATTATCGGTTCTCGTTCTCATTGGGGCAAAGAATAGAGAGGAGCTCCTGTGCGAAGGAGATTTTAGAAGATTGGGTTGTCGGGTGCAGGTAGCTACTGAAAACGGCACGAGAGGATATAAAGGTCTGGTCAGTGATCTTTTAGAAAAGTGCCTGCCACTTTCAGGGGATCGCTCTAAACGGTTAGTCTTTGCCTGTGGGCCTCCTGAGATGCTTAAAAGGATAGGAGAGGTTTCTAGGAAACATCGATTTGCCTGCCAGGTTTCCTTAGAGGAACGCTTGGCCTGTGGGGTTGGTGCCTGCCTCGGTTGCGCAGTTAAGGCTAAGGGTTCTACTTACACTTATAAGCGAGTCTGTAAAGATGGCCCGGTCTTTAGCGCTGGTGAGTTGGTTTGGGAATGATTCGAAAGGCAAAAGAGAAAGGCCCGAATTTAACAATAGATCTTGCGGGGATTTCTTTGAGAAATCCTGTAATGGTCGCCTCCGGGACATTTGGCTACGGAGAAGAGTACGCCGAGCTAATAGATTTAAATAGGCTGGGAGCAATTGTTACTAAGACCATTACTCTAAAGCCGAGGCTGGGAAACGAACCTCCCAGGATTGTGGAGACTGCTTCAGGGATCCTAAATTCAATTGGTCTACAAAATGTTGGTATAAATGCGTTTATTGATGAGAAGTTACCGTTCCTAAGGGAATATGATGTTCCTTTAATTGTGAGTATTGCTGGTGAGACCCCCGATGAGTATGTCGAACTGGCGAAGACTTTGAGAGAAGAGAAGATTGAAGGGCTCGAATTGAATCTTTCCTGTCCCAACATTAAATATGACAGGAAACTTATGTTCGCCCAGGATCCTAAAGTGACTCGTCGGATGGTGAGTAGAGTAAGGAAGGCGACGAACCTTCCCCTTATTGTGAAACTTTCTCCTAATGTTACGGACATAGCCTTTATTGCCAAGATGTGTGAGGAGGCGGGAGCGGATGCAATCTCCCTGATAAACACATTTGTGGGCATGGCAATAGATGTGGAAAGTGGAGAGCCCATGCTACACGAGATTACAGGTGGACTTTCGGGTCCGGCGATTAAGCCGATTGCTGTCAGGATGGTCTATGAAGTTCATAAATCAGTGGAGATTCCCATAATCGGTATGGGTGGAATTATTACCGCTGGTGATGCCTTAGAATTTATTATTGCTGGCGCGAAAGCTGTTGCCATTGGCACAGGTAACTTCGTTGATCCCAGAGCACCGATTAAGGTTATTGATGGAATAAGAGAGCACATGATAAAGAATAAAATTAAAGATATAGAATTGATGGTGGGGAGTTTGAAATGTCCGAAAGGCTCATTGTAGCCCTCGATGTCAATGGAATAGAAAGGGCAGAGAACTTAGTCGATTCTCTGATCCCCTATGCGAAGTTCTTTAAAGTTGGTAGCTTCCTGTTCACTGCCGAGGGCCCAAAAGTTTTAGATATGGTAGTAAGAAAAGGAGGGAAAGTATTCCTGGATTTAAAGTATTGTGATATTCCCAATGTGGTGAGTAACTCTGTCAGAACGGCCCAGAGACATGGGGTCTTCTCCTTGACTCTCTCTATCCTTGGGGGGAGGAAGATGTTGGAGGAGGCAGCTTCGATTCATCCGAGACCCCTCCTTTGGGGAGTTACAATTTTGACCAGCATAGATTCTCCTGATATGAAGGAACTGGGAATATTCAGAGAGATTGGAGATGAAGTTGTAGCTCTAGCGAGGATGGCCGAAAACGCAGGATTGGAAGGTGTCGTGGCTTCTCCTCTTGAAGTCGAGCAGATCAGGAAAGCTACCAGAAAAGATTTCATCATAGTGACCCCGGGAATAAGACCTCTGGCGCCAGAGAAATCTTTACCTGATGACCAGAAAAGGGTAATGGCTCCCGGCGAAGCTTTAGGGAAGGGAGCCGACTATATCGTCGTGGGAAGGCCGATCATAGAAGCCCCCGACCCTGTTGGGGCAGTTAAAGCGATATTGCAGGAGATGGGGGATTTGAGTTGACCCAGAGAGAGATTCTAGAAATATTTCAGAAATGTGGTGGGCTTCTTTCCGGACATTTCAAGCTCTCTTCTGGATTACATTCAGGTAAATATCTTCAGTGTGGGCTGGTTCTTCAATATCCGGACCTGGCTGAAAAGCTTTGTAGCCAACTTGCCTCCAAGTTTGAGCTTCGCGGGTCAAAGATCGATGTTGTCATTTCTCCCGCTATCGGAGGAATAATCGTTGGTCAAGAGGTGGCTAAAGTTTTGGGCTGTCGAGCCCTATTCTGCGAGAGAGAACAGGGTAAGATGAAGTTACGTCGGGGGTTTGAAATAGGAAAAGGTGAGAGAGTTGTAATAGTAGAGGATGTGATCACTACGGGTGGCTCGGTTAAGGAGATAGTAGAAATTGTGAGGGGTATGGGGGGAGAGGTCGAAGGAATTGGAACAATTGTTGATCGTAGCAAGCCTTCCCTTTCGGATGATCTGGCCACTCAAAATTTACCCTTAAAGAGGTTACTGAGAATAAATATAGAGACTTATTCTCCAGAGGAGTGTCCGATTTGTAAAAAGGGAATTCCTTTAGAAAAACCTGGAAGCAGATAATATTCAGTTATTAGTCCAACGAGAGAATGATTTTCTGACAGGCATTTTAATTACAAATTTGAGGCGGAGGATGGCCAAGATAGTTCCCTTTCGAGGTATTTTCTATAATCGAGAAAAGATAAAGGAGATGTCGTGGGTCCTTGCTCCACCTTACGACGTCATATCTGGTGAGGGACAACAGAGGTACTACGAGATGAGTCAATACAACGTAATCAGAGTCATCTTAGGGAAAGATTTTCCCGGCGATAATGAAGCCAATAACAGATATACCAGGGCAGCCCAGTTTTTTCAGAGGTGGCTTGAGGAAGGCATACTTAGAAGGGATGATTTTCCCTCTATCTATGTTCTTGAACAGGAGTATGAATTGAGAAGCGATATGTTCGGGGAGGTGGAGACTCCTGCAGGTAAAGTAAAAATTATTAAGAGGCGTGGCTTTATAGCTCTTGCCCAATTAGAGGATTTCTCTAAGGGGATAGTTCGACCACATGAAGAAACAATGGCTGAGCCAAAGAGAGATAGGTTGAATCTTCTCAGAGCCTGCAGGGCGAACTTCTCCCTAATTTTTACCACTTATGAGGATCCAGAAAATAGAATCGATAGATTGTGGGAAGAGAAGAGGGATGAGACCCCGGTAATCGATCTTATCAATGGAGAAAATATTAGACATAGGTTGTGGAGAATAGATGACCAGAAGTCACTTAACTGGATAGTAGAAGCAATGGGAGATAAGAGGTTGTTTATCGCCGATGGTCACCATCGTTATGAGAGTGCCCTGGAGTATCGAAATGAGTTAAGGGAAAGCAATTCCAGACATTCGGCCGATGAGGATTATAACTACGTGATGTCATACTTCGTAAACATGGAAAATGGTGGGCTTAAGATTTTGCCTATTCATCGAGCAATCAGGAGCTTGGAGGGATTTGATGGGAAGAGATTAATTGTAGGAGTCGGGGAATATTTTGATGTAAAAATGGTTAGCAACCTAAAAGAACTGTTGAGTCAGATGAAAAACGAGAAAGCAAAACACAGAATAGGAATGTATATGGGCGGAAATGAATTTTATCTATTAAGTTTGAGAGAGGAAGGGATTACTGAGGAGTTGATTAAGGGAAGAGCAGAGATTTCCCGTCAACTCGACGTAGTAATATTACATACTTTAATTATCGAGAAGGTTTTGAGAATTTCCCCGGAGAGTCGGGAAAGTATCACCTATTCCGAAAAAATTGATGAGACGGTTGCTAAAGTAAGAGATGGCTCGCACTGTGTAGCCTTTTTCCTTAGGCCCGTAAGGGTATCTGAGTTTAAAGCCATAGTTGAAGCCGGGGAGATAATGCCCAAAAAGTCAACATTTTTTTATCCCAAGCTGCTGAGTGGTTTGGTAATTAATAGAATTGAATAAAAGCGTAGAAATGGTGTCCTAAACGTGCTCAAGCAGGCAGATGAAGATGAAAAAGATATTTCTATTGGTTACTGTTCTTTTGATGATTGGCTCGCTAGCGAATATTTCTCTCAAAGCAACTGAGGTTGAGGAGGAGCCGGTCTTCCACTACCTTTTGGGGAGCATTTATTATGAGGACGGGAATATAAGAGCTGCTGCCTCAGAATATGAAAAGGCGGTGAAACTGGATAGTAGTTCACCATTTCTTCACATGGAGCTGGCAAAAGTATATTATGCTTTAGGTCGGTTCGATGAGGCGGTGGAGGAGTTTTATAGGACTTTGAATCTGGCAGAGAATAATCGTGAGGCTTACCAGTATTTGGCGGAGATTTACAAAAGGAGGGGTCAGGGTTCGGAAGCCATTGAATTTTATAAAAAGATAGCGGAGTTGAATCCTGAGGATTTGGAAGCCAAGCTCGATTTAGCGAGAACGTACGAAGAGCTCAAAAGAATTGACCTGGCAATTGATGAGTATAAGAAAATAATTAAGATAGCTCCGGAGCAATGGGAAGCTCGTATCCGTCTGGCATCAATCTACGAATCCCAGGGTAAATACAGAGAAGCAATAGAAGAGTACTTAAAATGTAGAAAAATCGACCCAGAAAATACCCAAATTTATAATAAGCTCGCTACTCTCTATTTCTCTATTAAGGATGTCTCCAAAGCAAAAGAAAACTTCTCGAAGACTCTAGAGATTGATCCCCATAATCTAAGAGCTCTCCATAGCCTAGCTCTAATTTACGAACAGGAGAAAGACTGGGACCAGGCAATTGAATACCTTGAGCGGATTAATCTCCTCCAGAAAGAAGTAGTGGAGACCTATCTACACCTTGGAATTATATATTTGGAGAAAGGCGATTATCAGAAAGCAAAGGAAGTTCTGCAAGAAGCATCCGAATTAAAACCGGAGGATGCCAATATCTGGTATTTTTTGGGACTTTGCCTAGAGGAAGAGAAGAAATATTCTGAGGCAGTAGATGCTTTTTCTAACGCAATAAAATATAACCCGCAGAATGTAGAGGTCTATTTCCATCTCGGTATCTGTTATGGCCAGCTAAAAAACTTCGATCTTTGTTACGAAGCTTTGGAAGAAGTAATCAGGATGAACCCCCGCCATGCTCAGGCGCGCAACTACCTTGGTTATTCCTGGGCTGAACGCGGGAAAAATTTAGAGGAGGCGTTAGAACATATTCAGAAAGCCTTGGAGATCGATCCCGAAAACGGCGCCTACATTGATAGCCTTGGTTGGGTATACTTTCAGCAAGGGAAGTATGTAAAAGCTCGGGAAGAGTTGACAAAGGCAATAAAATTGAGGAAGGACCCCGTAATTTATGAACATCTTGGTGATACTTATAGTAAACTGGGTGAAACTAGGAAAGCTCTTGATACGTATCGTAAAGCATTAGAACTGGATGTAGGAAATGAGAAGTTAATGGAGAAAATAGGAAACTTAGAAGAACAATTGAAGAGAGAATGAGAATTCGAGCTTATGGGAAGATAAACTTGTATTTACAGGTATTGGATGATTTCTCGAGTCTTCGAAAGGGATACCATAGACTACAAACAATCTATCAAACTATCGGTCTATATGATGAGGTCATTTTATCCAATACTGAAGGGCATGGAATAGAGGTTCTCTGCGATCATCCCTTAGTTCCAAAAAGCTCGAAAAATCTTGTCTATAAGGCAGCATCATTGTTGAGGAGATATGCGGGAGTCAAAAAGGGCGTAAGGATAGAAATTGCAAAGAAGATTCCCGTTGGCGGTGGATTGGGTGGTGGTTCATCCGATGCAGCAGCGACCTTGAAGGGATTGAATAGACTATGGAAATTAAGTTATGCCCGCAAGACTCTGCTTCCCATATCAGCACAACTTGGCTGTGATGTCCCTTTCTTTCTTTACAACCATACTGCTTTAGGTGAAGGGTATGGGGAAATAGTGACCCCTCTTCCTGGGATAAAGAAGAGATGGGTTCTTTTAGTTAAGCCCGATTTTATGCTCTCCACCAGGTGGGTTTATAGACAGCTTGGTAAAATAAGGTTGACAGAGCCTATAAATATTATTAAAATAAAAATTCCCCGGTCTCAATCGGAAAGAAAAAGAGAGGCTTCTCTTTCAGGAAGCTCGGTTCTGACTATTGTCCAAATAGGGAAGATTTTGAAAGAAGGCATAGAGAAGTTAATTTATAATCGGTTAGAAGAAGTTGCTATTTCTCGCTATCCAATTATTGCTCAAATAAAAAAAGATCTTCTGAAAGGAGGTGCTGATTGTGCTTTAATGTCGGGTAGTGGCCCGACAGTTTTTGCTCTTTTGAGGGACCAGAGAGTAGGGGAAAAGTTACGGAAGAAGATGGAGAAGTACAAATTTTCTACTTGGTTGGTCAGAACAGTTTAGAGCTGCTCAAAGTGAAGGGTGCGATTTTGCAGTCGGTTTCTCTAGAAATTTGTTTCCAGATTTCCGACTACAATGCTGGCGATGATGGTAATTAATTACCATCGTTTAGCCGTTGCTGGCGCGCGAGTTTTAACGCTATTGAGCATCCGATGATTGACAAAGGAGGAAGCAAAGATGCAGATTACGGAGGTGCGAGTCTACCCGAGGAACGAGGAGAAGTTAAAGGCCTTTGTTACCGTGACTTTCGACGACTCTTTTGTGGTTCGTAATCTAAAAGTGATCCAAGGGCAGAATGGGTTGTTTGTGGCGATGCCTTCGAGAAAAATGGCTGATGGCAGTCATAAGGACATAGCTCATCCCATAAAGAACGAGGTTCGGAGAATGATTGAGGAGAAAGTTCTGGCTGCCTATCAGGAAAAGATTAAGGAGACTCCTCCTCGAACCCAGTTTGGGGGCGGTGAAGAACCAGCAAAAGAACCAGCAAAGGAACCAGCAAAAGAAGAAGAGGAGAAATAAACCCGCTTACTTCTCATAGATTGGGGAGTAGCCAAGCGGAAAGGCAGCGGCCTTTGGAGCCGCGACCATAGGTTCGAATCCTATCTCCCCAGTTTACATTTGTATGCACGGTTTCAAATCCTGCAACCAAAAATTTCAGGAATTAAAATATAATTTTAGTCATTGTTGAGGAATTTCTGACAGCAAAAAACTTCGGACTTTGCGAGACGTAAATCAAAACTCCTTCCTCTGTTTTAGTCGAGGCGTCAGACAATGATTTACTTGAAAGAGGAAAAGTGGAAGCATTCGGATTAAGAATCGGGGTGCGGATCAAGGAGTTTGTCTTTGCGCATAATCTGTTCCCCAAGGGGATCTGATAAAATTGGGTGAAGGTCCGGAAGGGAATATCTTGTCCACCTCTTTTGGCTAAAATTTTAAAAGCTCTTTACAAATTATCTTTCAAATTTTGTATCTAGAGAGCGAAGCTCTGCTAAAGGGAAGCAAAGCTTGCGCTTTGCCGCTACGGGAAAGGAATGTATTGGCAGAGCAAAGCCCTGCGTCAATGCAGGGGTGACACGCAGTTTACCCCGGCCAAGCGGCGTTGTTGCCAGATTATCGGTGGTGGACTATTTTGAGAAATCTTGTCTCCATTATTCTTGCGGCGGGGGAAGGTACGAGAATGAAATCGACCTTGCCCAAGGTGTTACACCAGATATGCGGCCAGCCGATGCTCGTTTATGTGTTGAAGGTTGTCCTGAAGGTTGGTTGCCGGAAGAATTACTTGGTGGTAGGACATAAAAAGGAGAAGATAATTGAAGTCTTAAGGAATTCTCTACCGCTGAAGAAAAGAGGGATTGAATTTGTCAGCCAAACCAAGTTACTTGGCTCGGGACATGCGGTTCTTCAGGTGAAAAAAAATTTGAGAGATTATAGAGGAGATGTCTTGGTGATTTATGGTGACCTTCCTCTTTTGACTGGAAGAACTCTGAAGAGGTTAATTCAAACCCATTTTAAAGAGGATAACTGTCTGACTATCCTTGGTGCTCCTTTGGAAAATCCCTCTGGCTATGGAAGAATTATTGAAAATAGTAATGGGAAAGGGATAAGAATAGTGGAAGAGAGAGATGCTACCCCGAAAGAGAGGAGAATTAATCGAGTTAATGTTGGGGTGTACTGTTTTAAACTGAAAGATCTGTTTAGGGCAATAGATAAAATTAGGCCTGATAATAAAAAAAGTGAGTATTACCTCACGGACGTGGTGCAGATTTTGGGAGAGATGGGCAAGAAGGTAGGAATTGTTATAACTAAGGATTCCAGCGAAGTTGAGGGAGTAAATAATCGAAAACAACTGGCAAACGTTCAGAAATATGTCAATATGAAAAACTTGGAACGTTTGATGTTAACTGGAGTTACAATTGTCGACCCACCTTCGACTTTTATCGATTCCACAGTAGGGATTGGGAGGGACACGATTATTTATCCTGGTTCGACAATTTTTGGGAAGACGAGAATTGGAGAGAATTGTAAGCTGGGTCCTTATGCCTTCATTCAGGATTGCCAGATAGAAAAGGGGGTGGAGATCCGAGCTTCCTTTATCTATGGTGCCAAAATTGCTGAAAGAGCGAAGGTTGGTCCCTTTTCCCACATCCGACCTGGGACATTCGTTGGAGGGGATGCTAGGGTGGGAAATTTTTGTGAAGTGAAAAAATCGAGAATTGGTCAGGGGACAAAGGTATCCCACCTCTCGTATATAGGAGATGCCTTTTTGGGGAAGGGTATTAACATAGGTGCAGGAACAATTACCTGTAATTTTGATGGCGTTAGGAAAAACATAACCCGGGTGGGAAACGGTACATTTGTTGGTTCGGATACAAAATTTATAGCGCCGGTCAAAATTGGAAAGGGTGCAGTCATTGGTGCTGGCTCAATCATTACAGAGGACGTACCTGCGGGTAAATTGGCCATTGCCAGAGCAAGGCAAGTAATTAAGAAGAAGAAAAAGATGTAGTAGCAGAGCGAAAGTCTGCGTTATAATCATGTCACTAGGAGCGAGTGAAAGGAGCGTGGTCCTGATGAATCGGGACTAAAGGGAAAACAAAGTTTTGCCTCAATTGAGATGGTTAATTTCTAAGGGGAGGAATTACCATTATGGGAAATGCATTAAAGATATTTACTGGAAGGGCGAATCCTAAACTGGCAGAAGAGATATGTAGATATGTTAGAATCCCTCCGGGGAAGGCAATGGTTACGAAATTTGCTGATGGTGAATGCAGAGTGAAGATAGAGGAGAACGTTAGGGGGACCGACTGTTTCATAATTCAGCCTACCTGTCCCCCGGTAAATGACAACCTAATGGAACTTTTGACGATGATCGATGCCTTTTGCCGGGCTTCTGCGAGGAGGATTACAGCTGTTATTCCCTATTATGGTTATGGCCGACAGGACAAGAAGGACGAACCCCGTGTTCCCATTACAGCTAAGTTGGTCGCCGACTTAATTACAGCAGCGGGAGCCCATCGAGTTCTCACTATGGACCTTCATGCTACTCAGATTCAGGGTTTCTTCAAAATTCCTGTTGATAATCTCTATGCCATACCCGTTTTGCTCGATTACTTCCAGAAAAAGGGTTTAAAGAAGTTAGTAATAATTTCACCTGATCCTGGAGGAGTGGAACGCGCTCGTGCTTTTGCTAAGCGGATAAAAGCTTCGCTGGCATTAGTGGATAAACGTCGTCAAGCGCCCAATGTGGCTTCAGTAATGAATATCATTGGCGAGGTTGGAGGCAGAAGCGTGATTATTCTTGACGACTTGATTGATACTGGTGGAACAATCACAGGCGTGGTCAAGGCATTAAAGGAGAAGGGTTCTCAGGATATCTTTGCTGCCTGTTCACATGGAGTTCTATCCGCTTCGGCAGTCGAAAAGATTGAAGAGTCTGAACTGAAGGAGCTGGTGATTACCAATTCAATCAATTTGGAAGATGAAAAGAAATGTAAGAAGATTACTGTCCTTTCGGTTGCCGAGCTTTTGGGAGAGGCGATTAAGAGAATTCATAAAGAGACCTCAGTTAGTACGCTCTTCGTGTAATTATTTCTTTGGAGGTTGCAAGTGGCTCAGGAAGAAGTAGTCTTAAATGCTCAACCAAGGGAGAACACCACCAAGGGCAGGACCCATCAACTGCGTCGGGAGGGGAAGCTCCCGGGGGTATTATATGGAGGAAAAGAACCGGCGATATCTATAGTTATTGACCAGAAGGAATTTTTAAAAGCCCTTCACACAGAGCACGGGGAAAATGTGATTATATCCCTCTATATTTCCGACTCGATATCCAGTCCCTCCAAGACAAGTGAAAAACCTGTACCAGCGATTATTAAAGAGATTCAAATCGATCCCATAAAGAGGGACTTTGTTCACCTCGACTTGTGTCGGATCTCCTTGAGAGAGGAAATTCAGGTTAATGTTCCAATTGAAATCTACGGCGAAGCTCCAGGAGTGGAGAAAAGTGGGGGAGTTCTCGACCATGTTGTCCACGAAATAGCAGTAAAGTGTTTACCAATGAAAATCCCAGATAAGATCATTTGCGATGTCTCCTCACTGGACGTGGGAGAGACCTTGACCATTAAGGATTTGAAAATGCCCAGAGGTGTAGAAGTATTAGAGGATCCTGAAAGTATTGTGGTAAGCATTATTGCTCCCACTATAGTGGAGGCGAAGCCGCCTGAGGAGGAGGTTGCTCCTACAGAGGTTTCAGAGCCTGAGGTTATTAGCAAAGGGAAGAAAGAGGAAGAGGAAAAGGAAAAGGAAAAGGAGGAAGAAGGGGCTAAAGAGTGAGGCTTATCGTTGGTTTAGGCAATCCTGGGAAGCAGTATGAACATACAAGACATAATCTTGGATTCAGAGTGGTAGATGCGCTCTCCAATCAATGGGGAATAAAGCTCACTAGACATAAGTGTCTTTCGCTAACTGGCGAGAAAAAGCTCTCCTCAGTTTTTTGCCGCAAAACTTTTAAGCGGACCTCCGATGGTTTAAGTAGAAGTTTCTCTCTCCAAACTATTGTTCTGGCTAAGCCTCTGACCTTTGTAAATGATAGCGGGCAGGCGGTGAAAGCTCTAGTCGATTGGCTCAAAATAGAGAGAGAAGAAATCCTGGTTATTTATGACGATTTTAATATACAGAAGGGAAAGTTGAGGTTGAAAAAAAGTGGTTCATCTGGTGGACATAAGGGATTAGAATCCATAATCGAATCCTTAGGTTCCGAAGAGTTTCCTCGCCTGAGGCTGGGCATTGGTAGAGGGGAAGAAGATTTCGAACCCGCCGAATATGTCCTCGAGAAATTTGGTGAAGAGGAAGAGAGTCTTGCGGATGAGATGATAGGAAGAGCATGCCAGGCGGTGGAAAAAATAATTACCGAAGGTATTGATGCAGCAATGAGTAGAAAATGGTGAGTCGTAGCGGTAGAGAGAAGCTCTACATGTTAGATTTTCTTAAGGCTGACAGGTGAAACTGTTTACCCTTTCTATTTTTGTCATAAGTTACTTTTTTTTTATCTGGAAGA
The DNA here is from genome assembly GCA_046759165.1 of bacterium. Classification (GTDB taxonomy): domain Bacteria; phylum UBA6262; class WVXT01; order WVXT01; family WVXT01; genus JBHIBS01. The sequence continues at coordinate 20,020 of JBHIBS010000015.1, forward strand.
AACAATACAAGGCACAGGTATGCTGGATTGCCTGTGCTGTTTTGTTCCTTTTCGGAATAATTGGATTTTTTGACATTTTTGCCATAATTAATTGGAATGTGCTCGGTATATTCTGGGGAACACTGGTTGTGGCTCAGCTGTTCAGTCTTTCTGGCGTCCCGGCCTATTTGGCTAATATTCTGGTAGCGAAGGCAAGATATGTTAACTGGGCAATTCTTTTGGTTTGCCTATTGGCGGGAGCCATTTCTGTGTTTGTGGAGAATGTTGCCACTGTCCTCATAGTTGCTCCCATAGCCCTGGCAATCGCACAGAAGTTGAGAGTGAATCCTGTTCCCTTTCTGATCGCCATTGCCATCTCCAGTAACTTACAGGGGGCAGCCACCTTAGTTGGCGATCCGCCCAGTATAATTCTGGCAGGATTCTCTGAGATGAACTTTAATGATTTTTTTCTTCTTTCTGGCAGACCGTCCATCTTTTTTGCCATTCAACTTGGTGCATTGGCCTCTCTAGGGGTTCTCTATTTTGTTTTTCGAAGAAATAGACAGGGTGTGGGAGTTGTCGAAAAGGCTGGGGTGACAACATGGATACCAACCTTTCTATTGGTTTTTATGATTTTAGGCTTGGTGGGAGCTTCCTTTCTGGGAACTTCCATTGGTCACCGTCTTTCAGTTAATCTATCGGGCATTATTTGTGTGGTCTTTGGTTTTATTGGCCTAATTTGGCACGAGTTGACTGGGTTGAGGCTTAGAAAATCTAATCGAGGAAAATTGGGAAGTACCCTCTTCAATGACATCAGGATTCTCGATTGGGAGACCTTTTTCTTTCTTGCCGGGATCTTTCTCATAGTGGGTTCCTTAACTAAAGTGGGAATTATTGATGATTTGGCCAGTTTCCTTATCGGCTTTGCGGGAGACAATCGATTAATGGCCTACCTTGCAATTGTTTGGGGCTCAGTCTTCTTTTCTGCATTCGTAGATAACGTTCCCTACGTTCTTGCCATGCTTCCTGTTGTGCGCAGTTTAGCCTTGGGAATAGGAATGAATCCGTACCTTCTCTATTTTGGCCTATTGATTGGCGCTTCTGTGGGAGGCAATATTACTCCCGTTGGCGCCTCTGCTAATGTAGTTGCCTGTGGAATGTTGAAGAGGAATAACTACACTGTAGATTTTGTCCAATTCATACGCATCGGTTTGCCATTCACATTCTTTGCAGTATTGACCGGTTCTATTTTTACCTGGTTAGTCTGGAAATAAGGAAGATGCACGGGGATTTGGTTCGCTTTTGAAGTCTTTGTTCTCTGGCCGGTGTCAAAACTCAGGAATTAAAAGATAGTTTGTTCCTCGCTGAGGAATTTCTTTACGCCAAAAAGCTCAGGCTTTGCAGCGCGCAAATCAAAACTCCTGCTCTTGGGTCGTGGAACAATGATTTGCTCGGAAGAGAAGAAGTAAAAGCATCCCGATTAAGGATCAAGATGTGGATTAGCGGGTTTGGGGGGATAATCTGATTCCCCCAGGGGGAGAAAGAGAACACCAAATCCCTCGCACGATAAATCGAAAAGGTAGGTTTGGGAAGATGGCTATCAATTTTCGAAAGATAATCGAAAGACAATTTTTGGCTGGAATAGCTGTCCTTCTGCCCATAGGACTGACCCTATACATCGTCTGGATTCTGTTTAACCTTGTGAGTAAAGCTTTCTCGCCTTTACTGATAAGGATTCCTCTTTTACAAGAAATGCCCGTTGTTGTGCTAAGAGTTGTAGGTGTTCTAATTACTTTCCTCATCATCTGGATAATTGGTCTAGTAGCCACAAATATTGTTGGTAGAAAAATCCTTAAATTACCAGAAGTTCTCCTACTCAAAGCCCCTGTAGTTAACCGCGTCTACCAGACTCTAAAACAAATCATTCAGACGATAATTGTTTCCAAGACAGCCATGCGCCAGGTCGTGCTGGTGGAGTATCCTCGCAAAGGAGTCTACACAGTTGCTTTCGTGACCAACATTTATGAGGAGAAAGGGAAGAAAAGGTTTTCCCTTCTTATCCCCACAACTCCCAATCCCACCTCTGGATTCTTCTTGATCCTTCCTGAGGAAGAGGTAGTTCCCTTAAACATGACAGTCGAAGAGGGTATGAAATTGGTAATTTCAGCTGGAATTATTACTCCAGAAGACTATTCTATCAAGATTCCCGAAAAATAATACTCGAGATTAGTGGAGGATGGAGTGGTTGAATCGCTCAGAGATTTACCCAGTATAGGAGTGGCTTTAGGGTCGGGATTTCTCGGATTATTGTTTGTGGTCTATCTGTCCATCAAGATTCTCAGAAAAAGTCAGGGAACAAAGAGAATGAGAGAGATTTCGGAAATGATTCACGATGGAGCCATGGCTTTTCTTTTCCGTGAGTTTTCAGCGATTATTCTCTTCGTGGTTACTTTGGGTGCGATTCTCTACTTCTTTATGGCTAAAAAGACAGCGATGGCATTTGTGGCAGGAGCATTCTGTTCGACTCTGGCAGGTTATTTCGGAATGCAAATTGCCACTCGCTCGAATGCCCGCACTGCCCAGGGCGCTACCAAGAGTTTTAATGAAGGGCTCGGGATTGCTTTTCCCGGCGGAGCAGTAATGGGGATTAGTGTTGCAGGTCTCGGCTTACTAGGATTATCTTTTGTATTCTTAATCTTTCTCCACCACGCGGGCCTACATTACGAAAACCTTCTAGATAGGGTCATTGAGGCAACCCAACTTATCGTGGGTTTCAGTATGGGGGCTTCATCTGTAGCCCTTTTCGCTCGTGTGGGTGGTGGGATCTATACCAAAGTTGCAGACATGGGTGCGGATTTAGTGGGCAAAGTTGAAGCGGGCATTCCAGAGGATGATCCCCGTAATCCAGCGGTAATTGCAGATAATGTTGGTGACAATGTTGGCGATGTTACGGGTATGGGCGCAGACCTGTTTGAATCCTATGTAGGCGCAATAATTTCGGCAATTGTTATTGCGGTAGCTTTTCAAGACATTAAAGGAATAATGTTAGCGTTGCTTCTGCCCGCCTGGGGAATTATCTCCTCCATTATTGGAATCTTCTTCATACGAACCGCTGAGGGAGGAGACCCTCAGAGAGCTCTCCGTAAAGGAATGGTTGCCAGCGCTTCTCTTCTCATAATTGGCGCTTTCTTCTTGGCAACTTTCTGGTATGGGAAAGTCAATGTCTTCTTAGCCGTTCTTTCGGGATTATCTGCGGGAATGGTTGTTGGATTTACTGCGGAGCATTATACATCGGGCAAAGTTGTGCGAAATATAGCCAAATCATCGCGCACCGGTCCAGCTACTAATATCCTCCAGGGGATATCCTCTGGAATGTTCAGTGTAGCAATTCCTGTAGTAGCCATAGGAGTGGCTACTATTGTTGCTTATAGGTTTGCAAATATTTTTGGCATAGCTCTTTCGGCGGTGGGGATGCTATCGATCACAGGGATGACTGTGGCCATAGATGCCTATGGACCAATTGCTGACAATGCTTGCGGCATTGCTCAAATGGCTGGAATGGCTCCTGAGGTTAGGTCGCGAGCTGAAAGACTCGATGCAGTGGGCAACACAACGGCAGCCATTGGTAAAGGATTTGCTATTGGCTCTGCTGCCTTAACTGCGTTGGCTCTTTTCACTGCTTTTGCTCAGACTGTTGGATTGAGCGTATATGATGAGGTTACCAAGACTTCAACACTTATTCTAAATATAATGAAGCCAGAAGTTGTTGCTGGACTCTTTATAGGCGGTGTGGTTCCTTTTCTCTTTTCTGCCGCCACAATGCAGGCAGTGGGCAGGTCGGCTTTTAAAATCGTGGAAGAAGTGAGGAGGCAGTTTAGGGAGATTCCCGGCCTTATGGCTGGTACGGCAAGGCCGGATTCGGCTCGCTGCGTCGATATTACCACTCGGGGAGCTCTGAGAGAGATGGTGGTTCCAGGAATTGGAGCTGTCCTCTTGCCTCTCATCCTGGGAACCATTTTGGGAGTCGAAGCACTGGGTGGGTTTTTGGCCGGCTCCCTTGTTACAGGAGTTCCCTTAGCAATATTTCTCGCTAACGCAGGAGGAGCTTGGGACAATGCCAAAAAATATATTGAGGAAGGTAATTTAGGTGGAAAGGGTTCTGAAGTGCATAAGGCCTCTGTGATCGGTGATACTGTTGGAGACCCTTTCAAGGATACAGCGGGTCCCTCCTTAAATATCTTATTGAAGTTGATGGCTGTGGTATCTTTAGTATTTGCTAATGCGATTCTGGCATTCCACAACTGGTTAATTAGCCTCTTCATATAATCATAAAATTTTCTCTTCCCTAGGTCGCGCACCCTTTCTCGACCTCGCTCCTGTTTCGGGAAAAGCTAAGACGGAAAAGCATATGGAATTAGGAATTATTGGTCTTCCAAACACAGGGAAATCCACTCTCTTTAATGCTCTAACTGCGGGTCATGCTTCAGCTTCTAACTATCCCTTCTGTACTATTGAGCCTAATATTGGAATTGTGGAAGTTCCTGATGAAAGGCTGGAGAAACTGGGGGAGATTTATAAACCCCAAAAGTTGACCTATACTACGATAAGGTTTTTAGATGTGGCTGGTCTAGCAAAGGGAGCATCGAAGGGCGAAGGTCTGGGAAACAAATTTCTATCGCATATTCGAGGGGTGGATGCTGTAGTCCACCTCGTTCGTTGTTTTCGAGATGAAAAGGTGGTTAATGTTATGGGAGATATCAATCCGGTGAGGGATATCGAAGTTGTCAACACGGAGCTTATGTTGGCAGATCTGGAAGTGGTAGGGCGAAATATTGAAAAATTGAGTGGTCGAGCTAAAAGCGGCGATAAGGAGGCTAAAGAGAAACTGAAATTACTCGAGGAGATGAGAGAAGGCCTGGAGAAGGGAATTCCCACAAGGAGAATAGAAGTCCCTGAAGATCTACGAGCGTCGTACAACTTACTTACAGCCAAGCCAGTTCTATATGTGGCTAATGTGGATGAGAAAGACCCTGGTTTGGGAAAGAGGGTGGAAGAGTATGCCAAGGGAGCAGGGGCTGAGGCTTTGAGTGTGTCGGCAGAAGTGGAAGCTCAAATTGCTCAATTGGAGAAGGAAGAAAGGAAGAAATTTAGAAAAGAGTTGGGTATACAGAAGAGCGCATTGGAGCGTCTGATCCGATCTTCTTATAGATTGCTCGATTTAGTTACTTTTTTCACTGTTGTGGGGACCGAGGTGAAAGCCTGGACAGTAAAACGAGGTTCTTCAGCCGTATCGGCAGCAGGGAAGATACATTCTGATATGAAGAAAGGATTTATCAAGGCCGAAGTCTTCTCCTTTAAAGATTTAGAGAAAGGTGATGAAAAGACGCTACATGAGAGAGGATTGGTCAGGATAGAGGGAAGGGATTACGAAATTCAAGATGGCGATATAGCGCGTTTTAGATTCCATGTCTAGAACATAGACTATAGACATAGACCATAAACTGTAGACTTCAGACAAAAGAACAGGAAATGTGGATTTTTTTCTTGCAAAGCCGAGACCGATTTTATATAATTCTAATAAATTTTCGTCCTTGAGATAGAAAGGGATAAGTTTTATGCGTACATACGAAAGTATCTTTGTTTGTCCGCCCGATGTGCCACGTGAAGAACAGGAAGAACTTGCCAGAAAGTTTGAGAAAATCATAACCGAGGGGCAGGGCGAGGTAATTTCCTGTGATAAATTGGGACGTAGGAAGCTGCCCTATGAAATAAAAGGTTATAAAGAAGGTTTTATGTATTGCCTCAATTTTAATTCTCCGCCGACTCTGATCCCAGAGTTGGAAAAGAATTACCGCGTTACTGATAAAGTGATTAGACACTTAATCGTGAAGGTAGATAAGAAGAAACTGAAAGAGGAAAAGTAACGACTGAAGAGTCAAAAGTGGAAGAAGGAAAGGAGAACCCAACTGGCGAAATCTAAATAGAAAGGGGGACCCATAGTGGCTAAAGGGACGGTCAATAAGGTTATTCTGATTGGTCGTTTGGGGAGTGATCCAGAACTTCGGTATACACCGAATGGTGATGCTGTAGCAAATTTTAGAATAGCAACGAACAGGGTCTGGAAAGACCAGGAAGGCAATCAACAGGAGAAGACCGAATGGCATAGGATAGTAGCCTGGAGGAAATTGGCAGAAAGGTGTGGAGAGTACCTCAAGAAGGGAAGCCATGTGTATATTGAGGGGAGATTGGAAACGCGTAGGTGGGAAGACAAGAACGGAAACAAAAGATATGTAACAGAAATTACAGCGAATCGGATGCAGATGCTTGAAGCTAAAGCCAAAGTTGGGGCTACTGAGCAAGCTCCTCCAGCAGAAGAGGGGGAAGTTTTTGAAGAGAAGGAAGCTAAACAAAGGGAAGAGATAAAAGAAAGTGAATCGGAAGACGAAATTCCGTTTTGAATTCTTCTTTCGATATTGGCTGAAGAATGCCGACGAGGGGTAGGTCAGAGAAAAAATGGTTCCTAATGGAGAAAGGAAAAGTAAAGTAAAAAAGAGAGGCCCGGGTTTTGGAAGGAGGCGGTATCAGCCTTTTCGAAAGAAGGTATGTCGCTTCTGTGTAAAGAAGATAAATTATATCGATTATAAAGACATAGGAGTCCTTAAGAGTTACATAAGCGATCGAGGCAAGATTCTATCCAGTAAGGTTACTGGAAACTGTGCTAAGCACCAGCGTACCCTGAGTAGAGCTATAAAGAGAGCAAGAAGTATTAGTTTGCTACCGTTCACCACGAGATAGAAGATGTCAATCTCTCCAGAAATATGCCGTCTGTTCTGGATCAGAATTCATACCTTCAATTTTCCCTATTTATTGGCTGAAATTTAAAAAGCTCTTCACAAATTGTCTTTCCAAATGTTGTAGTAAATGTAGGGGTTCGGTTCATCGAACCCGTAAATGAATATAGTCACAGAGCGAAGCTCTGCCTCCCAAGGGTCCGCGTAGGCGACTTGCCATTCACTCCTCCCCAAGGAGGCTAGTCGCACGAATAATTCTGGTGGCCGCAGGCAAGGGAATATTTGGCAAGTAGAGAGAACGATGAGAATCATACTGCGTCAGGCAGTTAAAGGTCTCGGTGAGAGAGGAGATGTAATCTTGGTTAGTGACGGTTATGGTCGGAACTATCTCATCCCTAGACGCTTGGCCTGGGAGGCTAATGAGAAGAACATCCGGACGCTAAAAGAGGCGAAGCGAAGAGAAGAGGAGAAAGACGAGAAGATTTTGAGGACAGCGCTCGCATTTGCCGGTAAGTTAGATAAAATTTCTTGCACCGTTCCTGTAAAGATCGGAGAGGGTGAGAAGATTTTTGGTGCGGTTACTTCTTCCAATATTAGGGAAGCCCTACTTTCCAAGGGAATAGATGTGGATAAAAAGGATATACTTCTGGATGAGCCGATCAAGGAATTGGGAGTCTATACAGTGAAAGTTAGAGTACATCCAACAGTTACAGGGAGAGTAAAAGTCTGGGTAGTAAAAGAATAGACAGGTTATGACCACCAAGCTTTTCTACTTCCAGAGGAGGGGGAGAAAATGGTCGATTTAATAGATAAGATTCCACCACAGAATCTCGAAGCCGAGCGCTCGGTATTGGGAGCGATGCTTATCGAAAAGGAAGCAATTGCTAAGGCTATAGATTTTTTAAGAAAGGAAAGTTTTTATAGTGAAGCACACCAGACTATTTTCCAGGCAATTATTGACATCTACGACAAGAATAAAGCAGTTGACTTTGTCACTGTTGCTGAAGAGGTAAGAAAGGCAAAACTACTCAAAGAAGTGGGAGGTGCTACCTATCTGAGTAATCTGATAAATAATGTTGCCACAGCAGCCAATGTTGAGTACTATGCCAAGATTGTGCAGGAGAAAGCGGTTCTCAGAAATCTAATTAGAGCAGCGACCCAGATTGTAACCGATAGCTATACCGATACTAAGGATGTCGGTGAAATTCTGGACCACGCAGAGCAGGCAATCTTCAATATCACCCAGAGCAAGGTTCAACCAGGATTCGTACCTATTTCTGAAATGGTACATGGAAGTATCGAGACTATTGAAAATTTATACAAGAAGAAGGAGAAAGTTCCCGGAGTACCTTCGGGCTTTATAGATTTGGATAGAAAGACAGGGGGGTTCTATTCCTCGAATCTAATAGTTATTGCTGGACGTCCTTCAATGGGCAAGACCTCATTCTGTTTGACCATTGCTCGTAATGTAGGAATTAATAAATCTGTTCCAGTAGCGATCTTCAGCTTGGAAATGTCTCGAGAAGAATTAGTTTTGCGCCTTCTCTGTTCACTGGCTAGAGTGAGTCTCCACAAGGTGCGAACAGGTTTCATAGATAAGAAGGACTGGACTCCTCTAACCAATGCAGCTTCCATTCTTTCCAACGCTCCAATTTTCATCGACGATTCTCCTGCAATCTCGGTTTTAGAGATGAAAGCCAGAGCCCGACGATTACAATCTGAACGGGGACTCTCTTTAATCATCATCGATTACTTACAACTTATGCCTGGCCGCACGGGAAGAGCCGAGTATCGACAACAGGACATCTCGGAAATTACACGTTCTCTAAAGAATATGGCTAAAGAATTGAAGGTTCCTGTTGTTGCTATTTCCCAGTTGTCGAGGGAGACCGAAAAGAGACAATCGAAAAGGCCACAGCTTTCCGATTTGAGGGAGTCCGGGGCAATAGAACAGGATGCTGACCTAGTTGCCTTTATTTATCGAGAAGATTATTATGACCCAAAAAATGCTCCCCCCGGAATTACAGAAGTAATTATTGGAAAACAGCGGAATGGTCCAACCGGTTCAGTAAAGCTGAAGTTCTTAAATGAATATACTTGCTTTGAGAATTTAGCAAAGCAATCTTAATAGAATATGCCAAAATCCCATTATCCTCCCACTTATGCGCTCCCCTTTCTCCGACCAACCTGGGCTGAAATCGACTTAGGTGCCTTCAGACATAATTTCAGAGAGATAAAGAGAAAGTTCAGGAAAGGTGTCTCTTCACTTCCGGTAGTCAAGGCTGATGGTTACGGTCACGGTATGGAAGAGATCGCTCGTGCCAGTCTATCCTGTGGAGCGAAGCTTTTGGGAGTAGCCAATATTGAAGAAGGAATATTCTTGAGAAAGAGAGGGATTACAGCACCCATTCTCATTCTGGGAAGTGTTTACCCCTTATCCAATTTTTCTTATATATTAAGATATAATCTTTCACCCACAATTTGTAGCCTTGAGGCTTCGGAGGAGCTTTCTAAAATTGCGAAGCGAAGAAGGAGGAAAGTAAGAGTTCACATAAAAGTGGATACTGGAATGGGACGCATCGGCATTTCAGCCCAAAATGCCGTAAGTCTTGTCAAGAGAGTTGTTCAGTTGCCAGGGGTACTTGTTGAGGGAATCTTCACTCATCTTGCGGCAGCAGATAGCGATTATGAGTTCACTATGGAGCAGATTCGAAAGTTCCAATCAGTTACCGATGGGCTTAAGCGAGACAATATAAGTATAAAGTATATACATGCGGCTAACTCTACAGCTATTCTCGCGTATCCAGATGCCCATTTCAACTTAGTGAGGCCTGGTATATCACTTTACGGTCTTGTTCCCTTTGAGGGGGCAGAAAGAGAGATAGATTTAAAACCGGTAATGCAACTTAAGACGAGAATCGTATTTATAAAGAGGGTGAAGAAGGGAACGAGCATAAGTTACGGTCGAACTTGGAAAGCAAAGAGGGAATCTATAATTGGAACACTTCCCATAGGCTATGCTGATGGATACAGTCGTTTGCTCTCAAATCGAGGCGAGGTCTTGATTTGCGGGAGCAGGGTTCCCATTGTAGGAAGGGTATGTATGGATATGTGTATGGTTGATGTTACGCCTCCGCCAGATGTTAAGGTCGGCGAGGAAGTAGTCCTAATCGGTTCTCAAGGAAAAGAGAGGATAACTGCCGATGAGATTGCTAAACTAACCGGGACCATTACCTACGAGGTAGTCTGCGGGATCAGTAAGAGAGTTCCACGAATCTACTTAAGGAGGGAAGAATGAAGAGAAATAGAATAAAGGAAATTATAAAAAAAGGCAAAGTTGCCCTGGGTCCTTTTATGAAATTTACTGATCCAGCTTCAGTAGAGATTGCTGGAACGGCAGGGTTCGATTTCGTCATAATCGATATGGAACATGGACCGGTGTCGGTGGAGACTGCACAGAATTTGATAAGAGCAGCAGAGTTAGTCGATATCACCCCGATTATAAGAGTGACTGAAAACGAGCCTGGATTGATACTCAGAGCTTTAGATATCGGTGCAGGTGGTGTGGAGGTTCCACAAATTGGGAATAGGGATGATGCCTTAAGGTTGATTCAATCGGCCAAGTTTGCTCCCCAGGGAAGTCGCGGAGTTTGTCGCTTTGTGAGAGCCGCTGACTATTCTGCCTCGGATCGCTACAGATATTTTCAAGATGCGAATAGAGAGACTATAATTATACCCCATATTGAAGGGACCAAGGGAATAAGTAACCTGGAAGAGATATTGTCCGTGAAGGGTCTCGACATTATATTTGTTGGACCTTACGACCTTTCTCAATCGCTTAATATACCCGGACAGGTGGAAGACCCCAAGGTCGTAAAGAAGATGAGAGAAGTAGTCAGTATCTCCGAAAAAGCTGGACTTGCCGTGGGAACATTTGTTGACGATGTCAAAGCTGCAAAAAAATGGATTGCTCAGGGGGTTCAGTATATCTCTTTTTCAGTGGATGTCGGAATTTTCTACGAAGCCTGTAACAGTGTAGTGAGAGAACTTAAGTAGCGGCAGAGCGATAGCTCTGCATTATAATTATGTCATTGCGAGACCCCATTGAAGATCGGGACTTCGGTCGCTCGCTCCCTCGCATTGAGACTTGATGCGAAGGTTAACTGCTACAAATGGAGTAATGGATGCCACCTAAGATTGTCGTAACTATGGGTGATTCTGCCGGAGTAGGGCCTGAGGTTATTGTCAAGGCTTTGAGTCTACCCGATATATATAGGATTTGTCAACCGATAGTAATTGGTGATGGAAGAGTCTTAGAGTCGATTTTGAAGTTTTCGAAGAGTCTGGGGTCGAAAGGCGAGTTGAGGCTTAATCTGATCAGAGATATTTTACAAGCAAGATTCAATTATGGGGTTATCGACCTATTCGATCTGGGAAACATAGACATGGATAGACTTAAACTAGGGAGAGTCGACCCTATGTGTGGTAAGGCAACATTTGAATATATAAAGAAGGGAATCGAAATAGTTCAGACTGGTGGAGCTAAAGCTATGGTTACTGCTCCGCTCTGTAAAAAATCAATGGAAGAAGCGGGATTTTCTTATCCCGGGCATACAGAGCTCTTAGCCGAACTTACAGGAACGAAAGATTTTGCCATGATGTTGGTGGGAGGGAATTTAAGGGTAGTCTTAGTGACCCGACATCTCCCTTTAAAAGAGGTAGCCTCTTCGCTTAGTAAAGAGAAGGTTCTTCTCGCCATAAGATTGGGAGTAGAGACAATGAAGGCTTTCGAAATAGATTCGCCCAGAGTAGGAGTCTGTGCCTTAAATCCCCATGCTGGCGAATGGGGAGTTCTGGGAAAAGAAGAGATTGAGATAATTATTCCGGCTATAGAAGAGGCGAGAAAAGAAGGGATTGTCGTTAGTGGGCCCCTTCCCAGCGATAAGGGATTTTATGATACTGCTGGAGGGAGATATGACCTGGCTGTAGCAATGTATCACGACCAAGCGCAGATTCCCGTTAAGCTTCTATCCTTCACCAAAAGTGTCAACGTTACTCTGGGTTTACCCTTTGTGCGCACTTCGCCATGCCACGGAACAGGTTTTGATATTGCTGGGGAGGGCAAAGCAAATTCCCAGAGTCTTATCGAGGCAATAAAGCTGGCCGCAAAGTTAGTAGAAAAGGGTAGGATGTAGGGATAGTTTTCGGAGTCGCTCGGTTAGAACCTTGCTCTAATTCCGCCAGTGCTGGGGAGGAACCTGGCGGAATTGAAGCTCCTGTAACTATCCCTACAACCTGAAGGTGCTAAAAGATAGTGATTGAAGATGATATTGGAAAGATTCAGACCGCGGAAGTGGTGGGGACAGAATTTTTTGGTTGACCATAATATTGCAAAGAAGATAATCTCTTCTGCCGAAGTGGGTCCCAAAGATGTAGTATTGGAGATCGGCCCTGGAAGAGGAATCCTGACTGGCAAGATTGCTTCCCAGGTCAAGAGGGTTATTGCTATAGAGATTGATAGAAAATTATGTGATTTTCTTCGAGAAGAACTGAAAAATTACAAAAATGTCGAAATTGTAGAGGGGGATTTTTTAAGATTGGATATTTCTCAGTTTTTGGGCGCAGGCTTCAGGTCATCTGTAAAGGTTATCGCAAATCTGCCCTATTATATAACTTCACCAATCATTATGAAATTACTAAATATGAAACAGTGGTCGGAGGCTACCTTTATGCTCCAGAAAGAGGTGGGAGAGAGAATTACAGCTAACCCCGGAGGCAAAGATTATGGGGCATTGTCCATTCTGGTACAGTATTATTGCTATGTGGAGAAGCAATTCAATGTATCGAGAAATGTATTTCGCCCCAGGCCAGATGTCGATTCAGTTGTTATTAAGTTGAAGCTGTTGAAACGTCCCAGAATAAGAGTAAAAGATGAAAAGCTATTCTTTGAAATCGTTCATGCAGCCTTTTCCCAGAGAAGGAAGAAATTGAGTAATTCCATTAGTAATGTTCTAAAAATAGATAAACATCCCCTAGAAGAGCTCTTGCAAAGATTGAATATCTCCCCAAGTCGGAGAGCGGAGACTTTGAGCATAGAGGAGTTTGCTACAATTTCCAACTCCTTCACGAGCAGGTAGCTCGGGATTTGGTTTTGAATTACAATCATGTCATTGCCAGCGACTGAAAGGAGCGTGGTGCCGATGAATAGGGACTTCGGTCGGTTCGCTCCCTGGCAATGACAGGACAACCCCATTGTAGGCACAAATTTAATTTGTGCTTGGTCAGAGCGCCTTGAAATGAGAAAGGTTTACATTTTCTTAGTCTTTTTCTTCCTAATAGGGTCGGTTGTGTTTCTCTCCTTTTTCCGTTCCAAGAGGGTAGCTGTCTCATCTTCAGCGGAAGTCGTGGTCTCAACGGGGACATTTGCCCGGGGTGATTCGCTGTACAGTTGTTTGAGTAGCCACGGAATTTCTCCCAGGGAAATTCTGGTTTTGGAGAAACTGCTCAATCCCCTTTTCGATACCAGAAGATGCTACCCGGGTGCCAGGTATGAGATAATTGCTTCTACTGGTGGAGTTCTGGAAGGATTCAATTACTATTTAGGACCTCTCGATATATATGGGGTTAAGAAATCTAGTTCTGGAGAGCTAATTGCCTTCCACCAGAAAATACCTTTACAGAAACGTACTCTTGGATTAGTAGGAAGAATAGAAACTTCTCTTTACGAGTCTACGGTGCAGCTTGGGCAGTCTCCAGAACTGATTATGAGGTTTGCCGATATATTTGCCTGGCAGATCGATTTCTTGACCGAACCCCGTCCCGGTGATACTTTCAAGTTAATCTGGGAGAAGTATTACAAGCAAGGGGAAGAATTTTCCGACGGTCAAATATTGACTGCTCAATACATGGGTAAAGAGGGAACTCATACGGCAATACTTTTTGAAGACCCGGAAGGTGGTAAAGATTATTATACGATAAAGGGCGAATCCTTAAGAAAAAGATTCCTACGGTCCCCCCTGAACTATCGGAGAATTAGTTCATATTTCTCCTACAAAAGGTTCCATCCGATTTTGAAGTGCTATCGTCCGCACTTTGGTATCGATTATGCTGCTCCTTTGGGTACTCCAGTAGTGAGTATTGGAGATGGAGTGGTAACTTATGTTGGGTGGAAAGGGGACTATGGTAGGTTTGTTAAGGTCAGACATCTCAATGGCTACTACTCCACTTATGGTCACCTCTCTCGATATGGAAGAGGAATCAGGAGAAGGGCTAAGGTGAAGCAGGGTCAGGTGGTAGGCTATGTGGGAGCAACTGGTTTAGCTACAGGACCACATTTAGACTTCCGGGTAATTCGTAATGAGAAGTTCGTCAATTTTTTGAAGATTCAAATTCCCGCTACCGAATCTGTAAAAGATAAGTACACGAGAGAATTTGAGATAACAAAGAGAGAACGCTTATACCAGCTGGGAATACTCTCCACCTACCGTTCATTTCCCCACCTAGTAGAGCAGAAGTTTGAAGTAGCGTCAGAGCGATAGCTCTGTATTATAAACTCTTACCTTCAAAAACACTCCTCCTAAAAATTAACAAAAAATTAACATTTTCTTAACCTGAACATAACATTGTTGGAGTATACTTAAATTTGGAAGACGAAAGAAGAACAGGGGGATAATTAGGGGGAAATGGTTAAATTTTGCAGAAAGTTATTATTGTTAAGCTTTCTGATATTGGGTATATATTGGGTATTATGTCTTCTTTTCTATATGCTGACACTTATACAATGTTAAAACTTGACAGCTATCCTGTAGCTGGAAGCACCGATGTAACCAAGGGGGTCGAGTTCAAAATTAAGGTTACGGCCTGTAATGAGGATGGAGAGAAAATTACAGAGAATACTATTGGCTGGAACTATGCTAAGTCTGCCCATATATATTACGAGTCTTCTGACACTGAAGCTCAAATAATGGATGTAGTAGGGAATTGGGTATCGCTTAATGGCTATGCTACACGTTTAGAAGGAGATGCTGAAAGGATCGATAGAGTTAAACTGAACACCGTCGGAGAAAAACGAATTACTTTTTTTCAAGATGAGAATTATGTATCGGGTATACTTCCTGGATATTGCGATTTTTATGTTCATAATCATGTAGACTATTTCGAGATAATTATTCCTTCTGAACAGAAGACGACAGGAGTGCCTTTTGCCATCGAGATTTACGCTAAGGATATTGATAGAAATCTAGCAAAGACATTTGATGATGATATCCAAATCTGGGCAGTTATGGTGCCAGACTATCCTTCCGAACCAGCGATGGTTCCCGACGCCCTTACTGGAGCTTCATTCACCAACGGTAAAGCCACAATCTCAGTTACAATTTATGGTTCCCATCCCGTCTCTCGCCTCGTTAAGATAAAATGCGAAAATACAGTTATGCATGGTGGTTATTACGCAAAAGGAGAGAGTGATGACTTCGGGATAGGCCCAAATTCTTATGAAAACATTCTTTTACTTGCTCCCGGGGAAGAGCATAGACCAGGTACATTGATAGGAGATGGAAAGGAGTATTCTCCAGGTACTCAAACAGCAGGTGAGGCTTTTAATGTAACAGTTTATACGGTGGACGAATATTGGAATCCAGTGCCTATGCCAGTTGCAATAGATTTTTCTTCCAGTGATAGTGAGGCTACATTGCCCCCTCCGGGCTCGGATATGGATACAAATCCTAAAACTTTTTCTATAACTCTGAGGAAAGCAGGCTTAGGCGAACAGTGGATAAAGGTAACCGAAGCTACAAAGGAGAGTGTGAGCATAATTCCAGTTCTCCCGGCAGAAATTGACCATTTCGAGTTTGATGAAGATATCGAAAGCCCACAAAAGACTACAGAGGCATTTGAAGTAAAAATGACAGCCTATGATGCCTATCAGAACGTGACAGACTATGATGGAGAAGCAATTGTCGATTCTGACATAGGACCTCAGTACATAATTCCAGATACCGCATCTTTCACAGACGGAGAAGCAACTGTCTGGATGCAGGTAACTAAGATGGGTTACGTCGAGCTTTCAGTTACTGATGGGACCCATATCGGCTGGAGCAACAAATTCTTTGTTGATTCTGGTGATTTCAGTAGACTTCTGGTGCTTCTCGACGGGGAGATCCACACTCCAGGTCTAGGAGATGGAAAGGACGGTTCCCCGAAACCCATCTATGCCGGGTATGTGAGTACAGCGACCATTCTGGCTTGCGATGACTGGTGGAATCCCAAATCGCTCGCGGTAGAAATAACTGAAATTACCTCTGATACTGGATATATCGAGCCCCCGGCGCTTCCGTTTACCTTGGGAAGCGATGGGACCGGTGAATGTTTGGTAAAATTCCGCACTGCTTATGATGTGGCGTTGGGAAACTATGAACCACAGACAATAAGTGTTACTGGTGGTGGGATAAGTGGTATAAGCAGCCCAATTACAGTTTATCCTGGACCTTACGAAAAGTTAGTGCTCGCTGCTCCCAATGAGAAGCTGGATCCAGGCTCATTTGCTTCGGATGGGAAGAGTAGCGGTCCTCCCCTTTCACAAGTTGCTGGCAACCCGTTCACCTTGAAGGTAGCTGCCACAGATGCTTACTGGAATCCCGTACAGAGCGGGTATCCTGACATCATATATTTTGATTCAGGAGATACTCACGAACTCGTGGAATTTGCAGGATTGCCTAAGGGACTGCTGTAAGTATGGAAGCCAGAATAAAAGATTTCTCCGCCACTCTAATTACACTTGCTTCTCCTCAGTGGGTGGAAGTAACTGATGGAGCCAAGGACGACCTTGTTAACATTCCTGTGACGCACGGTCTACTCGACCACTTTGAGTTCGACACCGTTACAGTCAATCCCACTGCCGGTGATACTATTTACAATGTCGCCATTACTGCCCAGGACCAATACGATAACACAATGGAAAGCTTCAACGAAACAGCCACGCTATTGTCAACGACTGGAGAAAATACATTTGTTCCTACAACTGCACCCTTTATTAATGGACAATCTATACTTAATGTAATAATTTATAAGGCACATAGCAATGTAAAACTGACATGTAATTATGGCGGCAAATTAGGGGGAGAGCAACCCGTTTAATGTAAATGCAGGACCTTATGCAAAGCTTGTTCTTCTTCTTCCTCCACAAATCCACGAGCCCGGTAACACAGTGACACAAGGAAAGAGTGGTACACCATTCCCCTATAAAGTAGGTAATCCTGCCGTAGAAAGCATAGTTTATGCTGTTGACGAATACTGGAATAGGGTTCATCCTCCCGACCCTGAGCCTAAGGTAGAGATTACCACAGACCATTACCTGAGTGTGGAACCAGCTAATCCTCAGAGAATGAGTAATGGTGAGGTTACTTTCTGGACAACCCTTAAAACAGCAGCCACCGGACAGATATTAGTTGCCACAGATATTGGAACTGGCATCAATGATAGTAGTACGATCGATGTAAATCCAGAAGATTTCGCTAAATTGCAAATAATTGCCCCTGGTGAGATTCCAGACCCCGGAAGCGACCTGGGAAAAACAGGGAGCATTCAATATCAGGCAGCGGGGGTGAGTTTCGACGTAATAGTTAGAGCGGTTGATCAATACTGGAATTTAGTCCCTACCATAAATGGAGAGAGTGTCGATTTAATTTCTCAGACAGACACCGGTCTTGATAGCAGACACACGCCTAGGCCCTTCGTAGAAGGCATAACAAGCTTTACGATATGGCTTGATGGAAACAATGAAGATATAGACATCACTGCATTAAATCGAGACCCTCCTCCCTTCGTGGAGGAGGATACAGTAATGATTCATGTCGAGAGAGGCTATAAATATATGATACAAGTACCCACCTTCTGTATAGCCGGAAACCTTTCCACAAATGTATTTTCCATGACAGTCAAATTGATAGATGAAAATGGGAATACAGTGTCAGATGCCCACAACTGGTTTGAGATGACTCCCTGCTTGGCGAAGGAGCGCTCTCCTACTACAAATCCAGAAGGCCTGGGAGTGAAAGAGTATAAATTAACCGATGGAGTTGCCACTTTTGACCAGAGTTATGACATAGTAGAAAGAATCTCTATAGCCGTAAGTGACAGTTTTGGGAGAGGACCTGTGTTCAGCTCTGCCATAGATGTTCGTGAGACGGGGTTGAGGTACAGAGTGGATGTGCCTTCTCAAGCTACTGCGGGGAAGGTATTTGAGATGAATATAAGCCTGATCGACATCGGAACCGGGAATGTAGTGCCCACCAGGGATAGGGAAGTGACTCTGGTGCCCGCTTCTAGCGCAGACCCTGCCAGAGGGGGGCGTCTTTATGTCAGTAGGCTGGGGCTATCCAAAGGCACATGCAAGATTATTAATCAGTGGTACACAAAGGCAGAAACAATTTCCATAATAGCTTCTGATGCCGAAACTTATGATCCAGCGGCAGAGTCCAATTCGAGCTCTCCTTTCAAGGTTCTACCAGGCGAACTGAAGAAGCTGCAGATTTTAGCCCCTGGGGAGGAACCCAGGCCGGGCGAGATAGCCTATATTGAGACTGGTAAGGATAGTAGCAACATTCAGGTTCAGGGAGCTGAAATCGATTTTCCAGTCACAATCCAGGCTGTGGACCAGTATTGGAATGTAGTCGATTTCGATAGAGGGACTGCTTATCTCTCTTCCGATGGCTCTTTCAGTTCCAATCCGGTTAAATCTTCGTTTACTTACGGTATGGCGACTTACATCGTTACTCTCCATCAAGTGGGTTCCTCTTTCACTCTCAAGGCGGAAGCTGAAAGCCCAGCCGGCTTAGAACCCCAATCTGTTACCATTCCAATGGAAGCAGCTATTTACAAGATTGCAAGCACTGCCTCCAGTGCCAGAACCATAGACTCATTTAAATTGATTATTGAACTTGTTAATCCCGAGACACTTGAGCTTAAAAACGGGGCAAACAACCTATTCACCTTGACTCCCTGTACAGTTGATTATGAAGATGCATCCGGCAAATTGACAAAAACGGGAGGGTCATCAGTGTTGGACAACGGGTATGCAGAGATCTGGGTAAACTATGATACAGTGGAAAAGATCCGCATCAGGGTAACTGATAGCTTTGGTCGTCCTCCAGCATATACTGACCCTATAGGCGTCCAGCCACTGGGACTATGCTATGACTTAGAGGCTTCTGGGAAGCTCGAAGCGGATAAAGAATTTCCTCTTACGGTGAAATTAATTGATACCGGAGCCGGAAACCCGGTCACTCCCAAGGAATATGCGAGACAGGTAAAATTGGTTTCCTGTTATTCTTTAGATGGGAAGCCGGCTGAGGGAGAATTGAAGAAAAAAAGTCTATACTTAGAAGGAGGGACAACAACTATCCTTGAGAGTTATAATCTTGCTGAAGATATCTATATCGAAGCTTCCGACGCCCAAGTCTACAATCCTCCATCTGCAGTCGGGCGAACTGGCGACATTGAAGTTACTGGTGCGCCAGTAACGGTAATGGAATTGGAAGGGGTCTATAATGAAATAAATGGCGCACTATTTATAAAAGCTAGTACAATTATAATTTTACATTGCGTATCTGTTATCAAGGCAGAGGGAATCCGTTTTAGCATTAATGGTGCCGGCTGGGAAACTTATGTGGGCCCATTTGCTCTTCCTCCAGGACGCCAAGTTGTCCGGTATTACGGAATAGATAAGTACGGACATAAGGAGGAGATAAATCAGAGCAAGACAATCTACGTCTCTTTCTTCAGCGGTGGCGTGGATGGAGTCCGCAATCGACCCAATCCGTTCCGTGCAGGTAAAGAGGCTACCCTGATAGAATATAATCTCGAGCAACCTTCCAATGTGACAATTACAATTTATGATCTCCTCGGTCAAGAAGTCTGGCATAAGAGTTATCCGCAAGGAGAAAATGGTGGTAAGAAAGTGAATAGCGTTCCCTGGGATGGAAGGAACCTCTCTGGGGAAGTGGTGGCAAATGGAGGTTATATCTGTCGCATCTGGATTGAGAGAGAAAAGAGGCATATAGTAAGGAAGATTGCTGTTGCCAAATAGAAAGTAGGGGAAGAGAATGGAAAAGCGGGTTTTTAGACTATTTCTTGTTTCGGTGTTAATTTTTGGGATAGAGTGGCAACTTGCCAGGGCAGACAATTACTAC
>JBHIBS010000016.1:0-38597 GCA_046759165.1 bacterium
CTGCTGAAAGGAGAGAAAGTTACTTGCCTTTTTCATTCATTTTGCGAAAGAACCCGCTTCGCTTCACTCGGTGACCTGCCTGCTCACCAACTCGCAGGCGTCGCTGACCCGTTCCTCCTTATTCGTCGGAACAGCAACCCTCCTTCCTTTTACTAATTATACCAAGGGTTCCATCTCTAAAGCCGGATGCTTCACCTTCTGCAAAAATGAGAAAAGTTCCTCCGTTGTGGTAGCCACTTCCTCATCACCAATCTTATCTATCAGGTCAGGAACTCCTTCCTCTTCGCACCTCTTCTTAAATTTCTCTCCCAGCGCTTCTTTGAGCCCTTTTGTCATCCAGACTATGCGCCTTATCCCCCCGTCGGCAGAAATAAACTTTCTGCTCACGATATACAGCCTCCCAATACCCATAAAGCCTGGAGTCTGCGTTCCTCCACCGACGGAACCAGCCAGGGTGCTAAAAGTCATGCCTATTGGAGTCATACCAGCAAATTCCCTATTTACGATCATAAAACCATTCATCTCAGGAAGTATAGCAATGATGCACTCAAAACAACCACAATTTTTAATCAATATAGCGTTGGCGAAATAGCAATGCTCATCTGAGGTAGTTAAATTGTAAACATATTTGTACTGGTTTTTGTTCTGAATCTTTTCGACTTTGGTTACAATGTCTAAGAAATAGTCAGTTTCCATTAAAGTTTTAAACATATCTTGCTTCTCTTGAGGTAATGCATCTATGACTTTCGCTACATTTGCCATAACAGGTCTCGACCTTGCTGTTTCGTAGTAGAAATGAGTTGTAGGACTTAATATCTTTCTACTTTCAGGAAGTTCAGCTATAGCCTTTCCAAACGAAAAAGGCAAAACCTGTTCCTGAGACTTGTTAATCTTATTCTCAGATGATAGGAATCTGATATCCTCCAAAATCTCTCTCTTTCTTGGATGCTTAACAGGGATCTGCTCGGCAAACTTAACTAAGTTAGTTCCGTGTAGTTCAATCTTATAGACCGATCCTGCCTTCCGGAGATTGCCAATAACCCCTAATCTTTTTAAGAGTAATTGAAGGTGGAATGCAGCTCTTTTTTCTTCTATGCAAAGATAGGCCTCGCCAATATCCCATTTGTTTCTGTATTTTCTTAACCTTACACTTCCATCACCATCGAAAATACCGGCTAAATAGGAGACAATAAAATTTTGAGGAAGACTAAGCAACTTGGATAGATTCCACTTACCCTTAGCACCAACTTTTATTCCAAAGTAATTGAGAATAACTCCTAACAGTGGATTATTAGTGTGGCATAAGAAACATGTCTTAGTAGAATTAATTTTTCTTCCCCTAATTTCCCCTTTACTTTTACCTTTAAGTCTAACGTTTATTGACTTCTCGGGAAAGATTTGCCGATAAGTATTTGTGTATACAGAAATTAGCTCTTCATTTGTATTTATAAAGTCAATCCAGTATTCATACTTACCCCAGCGAGAAATTGAACCGTCAGAGGTGATTAGACCTGCCAGGTAGAATAGTTCGGGACTCAGAGCTTCAGGGAGATTGACTACAGAAGCAGCACGAGCAATTTTTCTAACCGACTTTTTAACCTCCTCCCAATCCTCACCTAAATCCTCTACAATAAGCTTAAGAGATTTTAAAGTAAAGCCTTTTAATCTTGGATTATATCTTCCCCAATTCAATTTTTTCCAGGCTGAAGACAGCGAGCCGTATTTTGCCTTTAATTTATGCTTGATTAAAGTTATCAGCGCTTCGTCCCTCACCCAAAAATCGTCAGGAATGAGGTTGATAATCTCTGGGGTTTGGCTGGGTAATTCTAATTTTCTAAATGATATCGTCCTATCCCCGGGCACAACTTTCTCACTCATAACCCAACTCAAACCTTCTGACCTATCTATGGCAATTTTGTGCTCCCTGGTCAAAATAATCTCTGCACCTGATTTGGTAGTCAGTTTTATTAAATTTTTTGGGGCAGGAAATTTCTGTATTGCTACTATTTTCTCTGGCACAGTCTTGCCATTCCTCAAAGTCAAAACTGAGGATTTGGTATATTCTTCTCTTCCTTGATGTTTATTTATAAACTCACCGACTTTAACCACTTGTCTATCAATAATTACTTCTGTATTTCCAACACAACAACTCGTCTCTGGAAATGTGATTATAGAATATCCGTGAAATCTTTCCAGGGTCTTATTTGACTTTTGATAGATGAAATCGTTCACTCCTTTCCACTCACCCCTCACTGGGTCAAGACATTCTCCTTTCTTAACCGGCTGATTCGGTCCTGTGGGATTCAGCTCATAACATGCGCGAGCATCCAGCCAGGTATAAGCGCCACATAAGCCCAATCTTTCCGGCTTAACTATGCAAACATGATTCGGAGCGAACGATTGGCAGAGACTGCAAGAGTAGAGCGTATCCACGCTCTCATCGGTCATTCCTGCCATACGCTCATCACGTTCCTCATAAACTTTTTTGGCCTGGGAAATGTATTTTTCCACATCTTCCTGTCGAGTGTAAATGGTAACCTGAGCCTTATCCACTATTGCCCCGAAGGTGTCGTGAAGGCGAGCGTGAATAATTACGCCAAAATGGTGAATCTTAAAACCCTTCTTCTTCGCGTCTTTACTAATCCTTAACCAATTAAGGTCTCTTTGACCCATGTGGAATATCCCCATAGCCTCGTTCAAAAACGTATGAATCTGCCGTTCTAATATAGGCTCAAAATCCTTCTGCATCTTTCTGCCAGCTACCTCCACATAAATTCCCAAAGGCATAGCGCTGCCTTCCTGAGCTTTATCTATTTCCGGGCCAATTAATTCTATCTTTCCATCTTCCACTTTATCCAAGTCTCTCGTAGTAACGTACTCAAAAGCTTTGGAATATTTCCCTCCAAACTGGACATACATCTGTTCTTTTCTCACGGTTTCCCCTTCAAAGGCAGCAGAATAGGCAACGGGAATAGGAATTTCCGTTACCCTCACCTTAACGCCACGCACCTGAATAGAAGTAGGAATCAGTTTCTTATGATCGAGTTCTTTCACTAAATGTTCATAGGTGCAGATACCACTAGGCCTTATTTCAGGGATATCGGTATCTGCGATTACAGGAAAACCCATGTTCATAGCTCCTGCGCCAGTAGCATACTTCACATCATCCAGTTCGCCTAAAGTCAAACCAAAGGCGAATACTCTATTCTGACAATATTTGAGACACTTCAGCGCCTCTCCCTTCTTATGGCCACCAAAGGTAAGAGCCGCTCTGATAGCCCAGTTGAGCGGATAGATTCCAGTTATAGTATCGCGTCCGTAAGGAACTATATATGTCTCCCAACCCATCTGGACATTTTCTTCTTTAAGTTGGTCGATTATACTCCTACCATTATGATTAGAACCAACAAAACATATAATATTTCTCTTCTGAAGTTCTCTGACTATCTCCACCGCCATTTTGTTATCCGGAGCCGCACCTAATATGGCAGCAAAACCGGGCATCCTGCCATCTACCAGTTGTATCCCATAACTTCTCATCCAGGTATCTGTATAGAAACCCACACAATCGGGTTGGGGTTCTTTGCCATACAGATATCTCAGGGCAACAATAATTTCTTCTCCAAAAAGGGTGGCTATTCCGGAATCGAGAGCGTCACCAAGATAAGGAAGCCAGAGAGATTTACTCGGCTCCTCTCTCAAAAGCGACTTTGCTTCTTTTAACACTGGTATCATATCCCCCAAAGTCCTGACTTCAATTCCCAAGAGAGCATAAGCCATAGGGAGAAAGAAACCTGTCTCGGGAAACTCAACTTTCTGGTCTTTTCCTTTCTCCTTTATAGCTCTATTTAGAAACTCTTCAGCTTCTCCAACAATTTTTCTCCCGCCCCTGATGGCTGCTCCTGCGACTATTTTCGACATACTGGCCCTCCATCACAAGAAAATTAACCTAATACTATCAAATTATACCTGTTTTAATTTCACTTATTTTCCTACTCAAGTCTTTCCTTTTACAATCCATACAGATTTCGAAAATCTCTTCTGGCAATTCAATTTTTCCCTTTAATTGTTCCAGTTCCTTTTTAGGGGCAAAATATTTACCACAAACTTTACAACTTTTAAGTTCCAATTCTGTGTGCCAGGTTTCCAAGATTCTTTTATCAAACATCTCTTTAATCTTAATTGCCCCCGTGGGACAAACTGAACTGCAAGCCCCACAACCTATGCAGACATCAGATTGAGCTTGGAAAGGCGTCTCCACCTCTCTATTTGCCCCCCTATTTATGAATCCTATCACATTGGCTCCAATTATCTCTTGACAAACACGCACGCAAAGGCCACACAATATGCATTCCTCCTCTTCCTTTTTGAACCTTACCTCTTCAACTTCCACCTTCCTGGCTAAATCCTTTACTTTCTCTGCCTCTGGAGAGCGAGCCAGAAGAAGCTCAATAATCAACTTTCGACTCTCTACCACCCTCGGGGAACCAGTGTTCACCTCCATGCCCTCTTCTGCTAAACACGTACAGGAAGCTGTCAGTCCTGGCTTCATTCCTTTAACTACCTCTACTACACAGACCCTGCAAGCACCATAGGGGCTGACTCCTTCGTGATAACATAGAGTAGGAATTTCGATTCCCAGTTTCTTAGCCGCGTGGAGAACCGTTGCGCCCTTCTCCACTGTAACTTTCTTACCATCAATACTTAGATTTAACATTTATTTCTCTCAGTCTACCTCTACTGCATCAAAATTGCAAATTTCAAAACATATCCCGCACTTAATGCACCTGCTTTCACCTATCGAATGCGGCTTCTTCTTCTCTCCAGAAATTGCCCCTTGAGGACATTCCTTCAGGCAGAGCCCGCAACCTGTGCACTTCTCTCTATTTATTGAGTAGTGAATTAAATCTGGACAGATATGAGCCGGGCATTTCTTATCCCTTATGTGAGTTTCGTACTCATTACGAAAATATCGCAGAGTAGTCAATACTGGATTGGGTGCTGTTCCTCCCAATGCACAAAGTGAAGCATCTTTAACTACTTTGGCCAGACTCTCCAGCAATTCTAAGTCACTCTCTTCCGCTTTGCCCTTACTTATATCATCGAGAATCTCCAACATCCTCTTTATGCCTTCTCTACAAGGCGTACATTTTCCGCAGGATTCATCTTTTGTGAAATTAAGAAAATACTTAGCCACATTTACCATACAAGTATCTTCATCCATAACCACCATTCCACCCGAACCCATCATCGAACCCGCTTGAGTTAACTGTTCGTAATCGACCTCCAAGTCAAGCAATTCTGAGGGAATACAACCACCTGAAGGACCTCCTGTCTGCACTGCCTTGAACTTCTTACCTTCAGGAATTCCTTCTCCAATATCATAAATCATCTCCCTCAATTTAATCCCCATGGGAACTTCTACCAATCCTGTGTTATTAATCTTCCCTACCAAAGAGAAAACCATTGTGCCTTTACTTTTTAAAGTCCCCATCTTAGAATACCAATTTGCTCCCCCGGCTATGATGACAGGAACATTTGCCCATGTCTTGACATTATTAATATTTGTCGGCTTATCCCATAGTCCTCTTTCTGCAGGGAAGGGTGGCCTTGGTCTGGGCTCACCTATTCTGCCCTCAATAGAAGCTAATAACGCGGTCTCTTCTCCGCAAACGAAAGCTCCTGCTCCCTGGCTTATCCTTACTTTGAAATCGAATCCAGAATTAAATATGTTTTCTCCCAGAAGACCATATTCTTCAGCCTGCTCAATTGCCCGCTCGACACTGTGATAAGCCAAGGGATACTCGTTCCTCACATAAATATATCCATCATGGGAACCTATGGCATATGCTCCAATAACCATGCCTTCCAAAATGGTATGAGGATCTCCCTCAAGTATGCTCCTATCCATATATGCGCCAGGGTCGCCTTCATCAGCATTACAAATTATATATTTCGGATCTCCCGGGGCATCTCGACAGAATTTCCATTTAAGACCCGTAGGAAATCCTGCTCCCCCTCTGCCCCTTAAACCGGAGTTCTTTATCTCTTCAATTACTTGTTCTTCCTTGAAGCCGGAGAGAACTCTGGCTAGAGAGAAGTAACCACCTCGAGCTATATATTCTTCTATATTATCAGGGTTCATAAAACCACAGTTTCTCAAGGCAATCTTCTTTTGTTTCTTATAAAATGGGAGCTCTCGATATAATGGAATATCTTTTCCATCTTTTCCCGTAATAGAATATCCTTTTTTTATATTTTCTATTATGAACTCTTCTTCTTCCAGTCTACAAAGGGCCCATTCTTTCCTCATTTTCCCTTGGGCAAGTCCGAGCACCAAATCCCTCGCCTTTTCAGGATCCATTTCAGAATAGATTATCCGCGATTTCCCGGGTTGCCAGACATCAACCAATGGTTCTTTCTGGCAAAATCCAAGACAGCCTGTCTTGCAAACTACGGCATCAATTCCTTGTTTTTCTATTTCCTCAATTATCGAATCAAATACTGCCCGGGCACCTGTGGCTATTCCGCAAGTTCCCAACCCCACATTTATTTTTGTCCTCTTGGGGTAAAGAGAGTCTAAACCCTTAGCTTTTAATCCTTCAAGGTCTTTCAGGTTTTTTATTTTCATTTATATCTCTTTAATATTTCTGGCACTTTTTCTTGTTTTAATCGACCATACGCATCTTCGTCAGTTCTAATTACAGGAGCCAAACTACAACATCCAATACAATGAACGGTCTCTAAAGAAAACTTCAAATCGCTGGTCGTCTCGCCAGCCTTTATCTCCAACTCTCTTTCCAGTTTTTCCAGAATCCTCCTTCCTCCCTTTACAAAGCAGGCAGTTCCCAGACAAACATTTATTAAGTGGCGTCCTCTCGGCTTCAGGCTAAAGGCAGTATAGAAAGTAGCAATACCATAGACCCGAATTAAAGGAACATCCAGTTTTTTGGCTACCAGCTTCAAGGCATCTTCGGGCAAATAACCATATTCAAGATTTATTTCCTGCAACACAGGAATCACTCCGCCCTTCTCCGGCCTATATTTGTTTATCCTTTTCTCTAAGTCTGTTCCTTTATTCTTCTCGTCAACCATCTTTTTATCCTTTGATTATCTTCCCGTCCTTTTTGAAGCCGACCAGAAATTCTGCTTTCTTTAATTTAGCTATCCCTTCTATAGAAAGAAGCTGTAAGGCCTTTGTAGGACACGATTTAACACAAGCAGGCTCCTCGCCTTTTTCCAATCTTTCCAGACAAAGGTCACACTTGATAATTACCTTTCCTTCCCGATTAACATTCAAAACTCCAAAAGGACAAACGAGAACACACCACTTGCAGCCGATACACAAATCTTCTTTAATAATGACTGGCTCCCCAGGCGCTAACTTCTCCAGCGCCTTTGTGGGACAAATTTTGATGCAGGGGGCATCCTCACAATGTCGGCATTGTAAAGGAACAGATAAGTCCCCGTAAGCTTCCACCTTCACCCGAGTCTGTGAAAGGGGTTCCTCTTTAATGGCTTTGAAAAGGGCTTTGGACTGCGAATGTTCTATAGCACATTGCAGTTCACAAGTCTTACAACCCAGGCACTTATCCAAATCAACATAAAGAATTGTTTTCATACCAGTACCTTCTCCTTAACTTCGTACATCACAGGCTTTAACTTTAAAACCTCCCTTTTCTTATTTATATGTCCAATCATCAGGTGGGCAGCCTTGACGGGATCTGATTCAAAGGCGAAGTTTGCTCCCACAATCTCTTCCAATTTCCTGGTAAGTAACTCGGTTACCTCTTTGCTTCCCAAAATTGGAAAGGGATTCCCCAGCACAGTAAACACCCCAGAAGCCACAACATAGAATGCGATAGAAACTGCTTTCTCGCTCATCCATTCTGGAGCAGCCCCGGCAACAGGCAATTCGGATATATCATCACCCAAACCGCCTTCGGCAACAACATTACAAAGAGTAATTAGAATTCTGCTATTATCTACGCAAGAACCAACATGGAGAACCGGTGGAACTCCCACTGTCTCGCATATTTCCTTGAGACCTTTTCCTGCATATTGAAAAGCAGCTTCTGGTTTCAAAAGTCCTGCCTTAGCGTCAGCAATAGCCGAGCAACCAGTGACCACCACCAGGACATCATTCTTAATTAACTCCTTAGCCATCTCCACATGACCCCAATCATGCTTTATCTTGGGATTATTACAGCCAACAATACCTGCTGCGCCTCTTAATCTTCCACTGATTATACCATCGTTCAAGGGACGATAAGTTGCTCGATATTTTCCTCCCAGAAATTTAAACACGCTCTCCGCAGTAAATCCCGCCACCAAATCCATTTTCTCATCAGGTATATTAACTTTCTCTTTCACTCTACTCTCAAAATTCTCCACTGCCATTCTTACAATCTTTTTAGCAATAGGCAGAGCTTCCTCTTCTTTAAACTCCACATGTTCTGCTCCTGGAAATTTTGCCTTAGGAGAAGTGGAGACAAGCTTTGTATGGAAACATTTAGCTACCGAGGAGAGAGCAGGCATTATACACTGAACATCCACCAGCATTAAATCGACCGCTCCCGTGGCGATTGCCAGCTCTTGCTGGAGAAAATTTCCTGCAATAGGAATGCCATGGCGCATCAAAATTTCATTAGCAGTGCAACAAATTCCAGCCAGGTTAATCCCTTTTGCTCCATTCTTTTTGGCAAGTTCGATGAGCTCTGGGTCCTGAGCAGCTGCCACAATAACATCTGAAAGCGTCGGTTCGTGACCATGGACTACCAAGTTGACTTCATCCTCTTTAAGTACACCTAAGTTTGCCATAGCGCGGATGGGCTTGGGGATTCCAAAAAGTACATCGGAAAGTTCTGTGGCAATCATAGAACCACCCCATCCGTCTCCTAAAGCAGTTCTCATACCATGGGTTATGAGATTTTCACAATCGTTATCCACACCAATGTGCGTGCGGTGCATCACTTCCACAATCTCCCTGTCGATTCCTCTAGGCATAATCCCCAGCTTCCGCCATAAAGCTTGTCTCTTCTCTGGAGCGCGGTGAGAAAATTGAAGCTCTCCGTGCTGTTGACCAAACTCAGAAAACACTTTTTCCGCTAACTCCAATGCAATCTCTTTCTTATCTCTCCCATTGCTTTTTATCCCCAACTCAGTGGCGAGGGAAAGCAATTTCTCTTCATCTTTAACCCCATAACCATTCGTCTTTCCCTGGGCAGTCAAGAGCAACGTATGGGCAATGTCCCGTCCATGGTCAGAATGGGCAGCAGCCCCGGCAGCAATCATACGGATTAAATTTCTGGCTGCAATAATTTCTGCCGTAGCCCCACAAACTCCCTTTTGAGGACCCTCTCCAAAGGGGTCAATCCGGCAGGGCCCTAAAAAGCAGTTCCTGCAGCAAAGACCGAGTTCACCAAACCCACACTGCGGAAGCATCGCTTCATATCTATCCCAAGCAGTATCGAGTCCCTCTTTTTCGGCAATTTCCAATAGTTCCTGGCTCGCCTTATCTATGGACTTCTCTTCCTTTCTCATCTAGCCTCCTGATTAGATTCTCCTTAATTTCTTTTATTTCCCCAATAATAGAAACTGTCACTTTATCAACTAATTTATTATTATACCAAATGAAACCCAAGATTTCAAAATCGGAAATATTCTTTCTAATGAAATCTATATCTTCACGACCACGAACCTTATTGCCCACAACAAAAACCCTCTCTATTTTCAAATCTCCTGCCAGAGACTTAATTCTGAGCGCCGTCTCGATGCTCCTCATGCTCGGCTCCACAACTACAATGAGACTATCCACTCCTTCTGCCGTTCCTCTTCCCAAATGTTCTATCCCTGCTTCCATATCAAGAATTACAACATCTTCCCGACTAAAAAATAGGTGGGAAAGTATTGCTCTAAGAAAGGCATTTTCAGGACAGAAGCATCCACTTCCACCCTTCTTTACCCTTCCCATGAGTAGGACTTTTATGCCCTGATGCTCTCTAGAAAACTTATCAGGAATATCGTCCACCCTGGGATTGAGCTTGAAGTACCCTCCCATTGTGCCGGGTTCAACACCTGTCCTCTCTTCAATCAGTTGCTTCATCTCCACAAGGGGAACTATCTTCTCAGGTTCAGGAAAACCAAGAGTGGCTGCCAGGTTACTGTCGGGATCGGCATCGATAGCTATAACTTTCTTCCCATCCTGAGTAAAACTAAGGGCCAATCCTGCAACCAGAGTAGTCTTTCCCACTCCACCCTTGCCGGTTATTGCCAATTTCATCTTTTTCCTCTACTCCTAACATTTTTACCATTTAAAAGATAGTTTGTGAAGGACTTGTGGAATTTCAGCCAAAGAACGAGGACGATGCTTTCTCTCCCAAGCAAGAATTTGTTTGACCCCGCATTGCGGGGGAGTTTATTTTTGCGCCCTGCAAAGTCCAAAGTTCTTTGGCGTCAAGAAATTCCGTAGGAACGAACAAACTATCTTTTAATTGCTATTTCTCTTTTCACGAGGTCTTGATATCCCTTATGAATTTTTTGAGTGACAGGGCCCGGCTTTCCCTTGCCGATTCGGCGACCATCGACTTCTACAAGGGGCATAATTTCAATTAAAGAACTGGTAAGGAAAGCCTCCTCTGCTCCCATCAGCTCATCTAAGAAGACTCTTCTATTATATGCCTTAATCCCCAGATTGGGAACCAACCCCAGGACGACTCCTCGTGTTATCCCTGGCAATAATCCCGACTCTTCTGGTGGTGTAATTACAACACCCCTTTTCACCAAAAAGATATTGCTCGTCGAAGCTTCAGTAACATCGCCTAAAGTATTGAGCAAAATTCCCTCATCAACTTGCTTCGCTTGTGCCTCTTTTCTGGCCAATATATTATTTAGAAAGTTGAGCGACTTCAATCTGGATACAGGCGATGCCTGATTCTGTCTGATCTCAACTACTGTAGCTTTCCATCCTTTTCTATACTTTGAAGGAGAAAAGGGCTTGAACTCTCTTGCCACTATTACCAGAGTGGCTGAGGATTTATGTTTAGAAATTAAGCCAGGCTCGGAAACTCCTCTCGAAACAGTGAGTCTTATGTAGGCCTCGGAAACACCATTTATTTTCAGTATTCTCTTAATTATATTTTTTAGATCTTTTCGAGTATAAGAGAGGGAAATTTCTATTTCCTTTGCCGAGCGGAAAAGCCTGTCTAGATGGTCTTCCAGGCGAAACACTTCACCCGAGTAGGCGCGCATTGTCTCAAATAGACCATCCCCATAGAGAAATCCCCTATCGAAGACAGAAATTTTTGCCCGGGTAAGATTCACAAAAGAACCATTGAGAAAGATTTTTTCCATATTCGGCACTTTCCCGACTACATCCCTCCTTTTCGGGAGGACTCCAAAAGACTCGCCTTAGAGGACTTCAAAAGGCTCGCCTTATAAACTGCTTGGATGAGTAAGCACCTCTCTCCCTTTCCCCATAGTCAGAGTTTCTATCAAAGCTCTGGCTTTGTGTAACGTCTCTTCATATTCTATCTCGGGATCGGACTCGGCTACAATTCCGCCGCCAGCATGGAAGTATATCTTTCCAGCAGTGATTACCATAGTTCTAATTACAATGTTGAGGTCGGTTTCGCCATTGAACCCTATGTATCCGATAGAGCCAGTGTAAACACCCCTCTGATTTGGCTCCACCTCATCAATTATTTCCATAGCCCTGATCTTTGGCGCCCCTGTTATCGAACCTCCCGGAAAACATGCTTTTAAACAATCGATGTGCTCTTTACCTTCTTTTAGCACCCCCTCCACTGTAGAAACTAAGTGAAATACTGTAGGATGAGCCTCCAGAGTGATGAGTTCAGGTACTCTCACAGTTCCGTATTCGCAAACTCTTCCCAGATCATTTCTTTCCAGGTCAACTATCATTATCAACTCTGCCCTATCCTTCTCGCTCTCCAAGAGTTCCCTGGCTAACCTCCTATCTTCGAAGTTATCTCCACCCCTGGGACGCGTGCCTTTAATAGGACGAGTCTGGACCTTTCTTCCGGATATGCGCAAGAACCTTTCAGGAGAAGCACTTACTATAGTAATTTCGGGAAAATTTAAGAAACTTGCAAACGGTGCAGGGTTAATTCGACGAAGGCGCTCATATATGGTGAAAGGTGAAGCCATTTGACAGCAGCTAAATCTCTGAGAAAGGTTAACCTGAAAGATGTCTCCTGCCCTGATATACTCCCTGGCTGTCTGTACAGCGTTGAGATAGGCTGACCGTGAAAAATTCGACATTATCTCTGGAATATCATACTCTTTCCCAACTGAAGAATCTTCTTTGGAAGATTTCTTCAATATATCTAGCGCCTCCTGCAAGCGCAACTCGGCTCTCCTTCTTATTTCACCAGGTTCTCTTTCCGGAAGACCCGAAGAAGAGATGAAAAGTCTACCCGTCAAGTGGTCGAAGGATAACACCAGGTCATAAAAACCTAAATAGCAGTCGGGAAGTTCTAAATCGTCAACGCTCTTTCTGGGCAGTTTTTCAACAAAATGGCATAAGTCATAGCCAAAATAACCCACTGCTCCACCCAGAAAGGGAGAGTAACTAGAAGAAGCTAACCTGTACTGAGAAATGAGCCTTTTGAGGACACCAAAAGGATCTCCTGAAAATCTCTGACTCTGGCCTCCTTCACAAATTTCAATTTGTTCTCCTTTACTCTTGAACACGAGAAAGGGGTCACTACCCATGAACGAATACCTACTGAAATCGCCTACAGAACCCCCGCTTTCGAGGAAAAAACTGTAACGGCTATCCAGAAAGAGTCTAAATAGCTTCTGGGGAGGAGACAGAGGAGGAATCTCTCCTATCCATTGTAAAGGCCTGACTAACTCCTTCATCTACTCACCTCCCAAAATAGCTGGCTCTAATGCCATCGGAAACTCCTTTGGTCAACTTCACTACCTTTTCAGCAACCTCGACTGGCAGAGTCCCTGTCCCACAACTGGGAGTAATCAATAAGTTCTCCAGAATCCTTTCCCTGCCTACGCCCTTACTGACTAAAAGTTTTAATCCATCTTCGAATCTTTTAATTAAGCTCCTTACCTCCTCTCCCATTGCTCTGGAGGATGCGGGCACAATACCCCAGGCTAAGTAGCGACCTTGACTTAAAAATTCTTTCAACTTTTCTGGGTACAGGCTAATAGCTTCCAGGTAACTATATGCATCGAAACTTATGATGTCCACTTTTGTATCCATAAGAATTGACCAGTCTGTGTTTCCACAACAGTGTATCCCCGCAATGGCTCCCTCTAATTTAATGGAATCGATAACCTGATTCAAATAATTCACTACTTCATCTCGACTCAGTGAAACGAAAGCAGAACCAAAGGATGCAAGATAGGGCTCATCTATAAAAATAATAACTTTAGGGAAAACCTCTTTCATTCTTATAATCTGCCAGCGAGCCTTCATCCCGCAAGTCTTCACTACCGCATCCACAAGTTGCTCGTGATAGAGGATAGACTTTCTATTTTCGTCAGTAACAGTAAGCCCAAAACTAATAGGGCCAATAAGTTGTCCCTTGAGCGCCAGAATACCAGCTCCTCCTTCCTCCTTTGGGAGATTCTTTCTCATTTGTTCCATAAGGGAGTAGAAACCTACTGCATACTCCTCGCTAATCTTGAAATAATCGACTCTGTTCTTTATTATTTTTTCATAGAACTTCTCTAACTCCCCAGTTATGTCTCCTTTTGTTTGGAAGTACACCATCCCTTTCCCCTCATCTAAGACGAGGCAGGGCATCCCTTTGCTCACCTGTATATACATATTCTCCCGTAAATCAAGTTTCGGAAGTTGTGGCCAGGCCGGTATTTGGGGAAAACTCTCTAAGACTATCTCACAGGCCCTTTCAACGTCCTGGTGAGGTAGGCTGCCAATCGCTGTACACAGTCCTTTGAATTCCATCCTCTAACCTCCCAAGAAAAGGGGACAGGCTACTTTTTCTTCTCTGCACTATCGCTTTGTCGCCCCCGTGACGGAACAGGGGAGGCTAATTTTTCCAGTCAAAAAGTAGCCTGTCCCCTTTTCCTCCCCTTTTTTACTTCTTCTCCCATTTTAGAAGTTCTGTAACTTTCCCCAGGGTCCCGCCCTCTTTAATCTCTTTTCGAATCCTGTTCTCCCTTTCCAATACATCCATTGCCCGATTGGTAATTTCCACTGCTCTCTTTTGAGGAATGACTACAACTCCGTCATCGTCTCCGAAGACCCAGTCTCCCGGAAAGACCCTCATTCCGCCAACTTCCACCGGCACGCCCATTTCACCAAATCCCTTAGGCTCGCCTGCTGTGGGCGTAATAATTCGGGCAAAAGCAGGAAACTCAAGCTTCCTGATTTCTACCACATCTCTAATCGCTCCATCAATTACCACTCCAGCTATACTCTTTTCCAAGCAACTGTTTGTAGCCAATTCTCCCCAAACTGCTGGTCCAACTCCTCCTGCATCAATCACAATGACGCTCTCTTGAGGCGCCTCATCGATTGCTTCCACTGTCTTTGCCCAGTCTCCAGGATAGGTTCTCACTGTGAACGCAGGTCCGATCATCTTAATGCCAGAACAGACCGGACGAATGCCCTTCAGTTCACCCTGGCGATGCATAGCATCAGAGATATTTGGTGAAGAGACCTTGGAAAGCATCTCCCTTATATTCTCCTCAGAAACCCTTTTAAATAGTTCACTTTTAATTTTAACCTTTTTCTCTATTGCCCTCTTAATTTCTGTGGTTGCCTTTTTGGCGTCCACGCTTTTAATAATCGCTCCTCCCACAATAATGATATTTGCGCCTGCCTCCACTGCCTCATAGGCATTTTCGGAATTGACTCCTCCAGCAACACCGATCGGAACTCCTATCTTGCCTGCAATCGTTCTTACTCCTTCAAAGGATACTTTTCCTTCCATCTGCTCATCAATTGAGGTATGAAGACTTATATAATCGGCACCCATTCTCTCAACCTCTTTCGCTCTTTCCAAGAG
Organism: bacterium; assembly: GCA_046759165.1. Classification (GTDB taxonomy): domain Bacteria; phylum UBA6262; class WVXT01; order WVXT01; family WVXT01; genus JBHIBS01. The sequence continues at coordinate 15,018 of JBHIBS010000016.1, forward strand.
CGCGTCAACTTCTAAGAGGTCTACCGTTATCTTTGCTCCGTAATGGCTTCCCGCCTCAATACACTCTCTTATGGTAGAGTCGCTGGCCAGCCCAAGAACAACTACCACGTCAGCCCCCGCCTTAGCAGCGCTCTCAACCTCAATCCTCCCCACATCCATTGTCTTCATATCGGCCACCAGTGTAGCCTTGGGATACCTCTTTCTCAGCTCCCTCACCGCATCCAGCCCACTACTTTTGATAAGGGGTGTTCCTGCCTCAATCCAATCCGCTCCACCCTGTAAAGCCTCCCCGGCAAGTTTTAATGCCCTGGGCAAATCAATGAAGTCCAATGCTACCTGAAGTATAGGTTTCATTCCTCTTCCCCCACTATCTGTAGAATCACTTCCCGCTTTCTGGGTCGGTTGTCAAAATCGACAAAGATAATCTGTTGCCATGTTCCCAAGATCAGCTCTCCTTTTTCGAAGGGCACTGTGAGAGATGGTCCCAGAAGAGTTGCTCTCAGGTGTGAATGAGCATTCCTATCCAGATGAGTCCCATTGTGCAGGTAACCTTTCTCCCTGGGAACAAGTCGCTCGATGACAGTGGTAAAATCTTCCACCAATCCCGGCTCATACTCCATAGTGGTTATCCCCGCTGTAGCTCCGGCAACAAAGATATTAACCACGCCCTTTCCCAGACCAGTCTCTTCTAAATTCCTCGCTACCCGCTCGGTAAGGTTGACAATATCCACATTGCCTTGAGTGGAAAAACGGATTTTTCTAGAAACTATTCTCATTCTTTCTTCTCGATTTGCCACTTGCAAGCAGCAAGTGTGTTTCTTAACAGCATTACCACTGTAAGGGGGCCGACTCCACCAGGCACAGGAGTAATATAGGAAGCTTTTTCCGCCGCTTCTTCGAACACAACATCGCCAACTGTCTTCATCTTGCGCTTTCCTTCATTATCGACAACAGGCTTCCCTGTCTCGTCCAGAACTGGAACTCGATTTATACCCACATCGATTATAATTGCCCCGTGTTTAATCATATCTCCCTTGATCAATCCCGCCTTTCCCACGGCAACAATGAGGATCTCAGCATTTCTGGTATGGGAACCCAAATCCCTGGTGGCAATATGGCAAACAGTGGGAGTAGCCGACTCCAGAACCGAAGAGAGTAGAAAGAGAGTTATGGGTTTGCCTACAATCTCGCTATGTCCTACAACAGTTGCTTCTTTACCCTTTATATCCACGCCCGTACTCTTTAAAAGCTCCATAGCCGCCAGCGCGGTACAGGGAGCGAGTCTGGGACTTCCATAGACCAGCATACCCATGTTGAAAGGGTTCATACCTTCAACATCTTTCGTGGGAGTAATGGCCATCTGCACCCTGCGAGCATTTATCTGTTGAGGAAGGGGCATTTCCAGAATAATACCGGCGACCTTATCATCTCTATTCAATTTCTCAACGAGTTTGAGAAGTTCTTCCTCGCTTGTTGCTTCTGCCAATTCGTGGAGTTGATAATCGATCCCTACCTCTTCGCAACTCTTCCTCTGGCTCTTAACGTAGACTCTTGAGGCAGGGTTCTCTCCAACCTGTATTGCTGTTAACAGGGGTACCACTCTATGCCTCTCTTTCAACTGTTCAACTTCCTTCTTGATATCTTCCTTGAACTTCGCCGCCAGAGATTTACCATCAATTATTTCTGCTGCCATGTTAACCCCCCTGTAAACCCTCTCCCCTGACCCTCCTTGCAAGGAAAAGGGGATTTTTATGATGATACCCAGATATCTCTCAGGTAATATTCTCTATTTTATCTTCGGTCTTTCTCAATATTTCGTCTTTTATTTTTATTCTGTTTCCCACAAGGGAGCCTATAACCTTCGTTCTCTCTTCCACAAAGCTTCTATCTTGGATCGTTTTTAGATTTATCCTTACATTGAGCTCTGCTCCCTTCAATGCGGCCTCCAATAATCCTGCAGCAACGCCCACATCACTGACTAACCTAACGTTGCCTATCTCCACAAGCCTTCTTGCCAGATCCAGACCCTCCAAACAAGAACGGGCTACTTCCAGAGGAACAATTAGTGCGTCTTTACAGGCCTGTTCGATTGCTTTGGAACACACTTCCCTTTGTTTATCAGTCGTGCGGGGCAATTTATAAGCAATGGAGACCTTACCATAGGCTCTAATATCTTCATCCACCAACTCGGTCAATCTCTCACGCAAATCTTCGCTTCTCTTTAAAAGCTCCGCTACCTCCTTTTCGCTTTCCCTATACTTCTCTTTTCCGAGAGTAAAATTTGAAACCATGCTCAGAAGCCCGACTCCCAGTGCACCCACTAGAGCCACCACACTTCCCCCTCCAGGCGCAGGAAGTTTGGCGGCCAAATCATCAACATACTTTTCTAACCGTTCACTTCTATAATCTCCCATTATATCTCCTTACAAATATTTTTATACATGAAATTTGAAAGATAGTTTTGAAGAGCATCAGGAATTTTAGCCAAAAAACGATGACGACATACTCCCCTAATGCGAGTGGATTTGGTGTAGCGAACATTAGAATTTTTAGCCAAAAATCGAAGAAAAGAGTTTATCCGAAACTGACCGTAGGGAATTTCGGGAAACTCCTAAGATTTTTGGCGGTGCTCAAACAGCAAAAAATTCTCAGTGACCGAACCAAATCCCGAGCATTCCTTTATAGACCAGCTGCTTCTAAAACTTTGGGGACTTTATTCCCCCAGCCAAGAGGCATAATGTGAACGCCCTGGCAGAGACCTTTAAGTTCCTTGATTAGCCTCGCGGCAATTTCTACGCTCTTCTCTCCTCTCTTCTCTTTTTCTACCTTCTCCATTTCCTCAATAATCGGGTCTGGAACGTGTACTCCGCTAACGTTCTTATTCATATACCTTGCCATTCCTGCGGACTTCAAAAGAACAATTCCAGCCAGAACAGGAACGCCAAAACCATTCCCTTTCTCCATAAACTGGGCAAACTTCTCAGGCTCATAAACTGCTTGTGTCTGGAAGAACTGTGCACCAGCTTTTATCTTCTTTTCCATTTTTATTATTTGAGGCTCTATAGGGTCGGCACCTGGATTCACCACTGCTCCCAGAAAGAACTTTGGCGGTTCCCCTTCCAATTTATTCCCCGCCATATCTTCCCCTTCCTGTAATTTTTTGACTGCTTCCAGGAGCTGGACCGAATCGAGGTCGAAAACAGGCTTTGCTGCTGGATCGTCACCCAATTTGGGATGGTCTCCCGTGAGAATGAGCAAATTCCTAATCCCCAGAACATAGGCACTCAGTATATCCGATTGGAGGGCAAGGCGATTGCGGTCACGACAGGTGACTTGAAAGACAGGCTCAAGACCCTTCTCTATTAATAGACGACAAGTAGCTAAAGAACCTAATTTCATAACCGAACTCTGGAGGTCAGTTACGTTCACAGCCTCCACTCTACCCTTAAAGAATTCAGCTTCAGAAAGGATTTCTTTAGTGTCTACACCCTTAGGTGGTCCTATCTCTGAAGTCACTACAAATTTACGCGATTTTAAAGCCTCAGAAAGCATTACTTTCCTCCTCTATCCTTCGGCAAGACTAATGAGTTGCCTTGCGAATGAAGCGGATTGAAAATTCACTTGCCCTATATGAACTACGAACAAACGGCCCTGATGCCACAAACAGAAACCCCATCTTTTCCGCTACCCCTTTGTACTGTTCAAATTTGCTCGGAGTAACAAATCTACGAACTTCCAGATGTGAGCTACTCGGCTGTAGATATTGACCCATGGTGAGAATATCGCAATCTATTCCTCTCAAATCTTCCATTACACTCAAAATCTCCTGCTCCTCCTCTCCTAAGCCGAGCATCAGACCCGACTTAGTGTAAATATCAGGCTGCGAAATCTTCACCAACTTGAGCAACTCTAGAGACCTCTCATAAGATGCCGCGCGCCTCACTCTTCTATATAGGGAAGGCACTGTCTCCAAGTTATGTCCGATAATGTCGGGCCTTGCCTCCAATACCCGCTCAATTGCTTCTTTATTTCCCGCGAAATCGGGAATAAGTACTTCGATAATCACATCAGGACTTATTGAACGAACTTCCTTAATTGTAGAGAAAAATTGAGCAGCCCCTCCATCCGCCAAATCAACGCGGGTAACTGAAGTAATTACTACATGCTTCAAGCCCAATTTCTTCACCGCTTGGGCTAACCTTTCGGGTTCCTTCTGGTCAACTGGTAAAGGGCTCCCTTTAGCCACACTACAGAACTTACAGTTCCTTGTACAGATATTACCTAAAATCATGAAAGTGGCTGTAGATTCACTGAAACATTCCCAGATGTTTGGACAGTGCGCTGCCTCACAGACAGTGTTCAAATTTAATCTGCGAAGCAGATTTCTCACCTCATATACTTGCTTTAGCCCTCTATTCTTGTCAGAGGGAGCAAGATACAACTCCTTTATTATCCAGGGTGGAAACCTCTTTACCATCTTTCTCCATTTCCAGATTGAATACTTCTCCAAAGTGTTGTACCAGATGACGGCGAACACCTGCGGGCTCGACTGCCCTGCCCAATATCTGGCTGAGAGAAGTCACCATTCTACTTTCAAATCCACAGGGCCTAATTAATGAAAAATAGGATAGGTCTGAATTTATATTGAGGGCAAATCCATGGAAGGTGACCCAGCCCTTTATACCAACTCCTATGGAAGCGACCTTTCTCCCTCCTACCCAAACTCCGGTATTGTTTTCAATCCTTTGCGCATCTATTCCGTAAACTTTCAATGAACGGATGATTACTTCTTCGAGATTTCTCAAATACCTATGTATATTTTTCCCATGAAACCTTAGATCGAGAATTGGATAGCCTACGAGCTGTCCGGGACAATGGAGAGTAACATCCCCTCCCCTGTCGATTTCAAAAACTCTAATTCCTTTGCTCTGCAGGAACTCTCCTGAAACTAAGATATTATCCCTCTCACCTTTCCTTCCAATAGTCACCACTGGCTCATGCTCTAGTAGAATCAAAACATCATCGATTCTTCCTTCTCTCCTGAATTTATGGAGTCTCCTCTGTAAATCGTAAGCTTTCTCATAACCAACAAGTCCCAGGTCGAGCACTCTACATTTAACCATCCTTCCCGTGATTCTCGTCTCCACTATTTCTTCCTCAAATCGATAGCCTCTCCCTGGACATCATGAGCTGCTTCAAATATTGCCTCACTCAAAGTGGGATGGCCATGAATCATCCTTTCCAAATCCTTAGTGGTAACTCTCGCTTTAATAGCCACACTGGCCTCAGCTATCAATTCCGTAGCATCCGGACCAACTATATGTACCCCTAATATCTCATCAGTTTTTCTATCCGCTACTATTTTCACCATCCCTGCCCTCTCTCCCAGAATGGTTGCCCTGGCACTGGCCAAGAAGGGGAATCTTCCCACAGCCACTTCATAACCCATTTCTCTTGCTTTCTCCTCACTGAGACCAACGCTGGCAACTTCGGGGATAGAATAGATACAATTGGGAATAACCCTATAGTCGATTCTTAATCGATTACCCATCGCATTTTCACTAGCCACAATACCCTCGCCCGAGGCGACATGGGCAAGAAGAACCCCGCCCACTACATCTCCAATGGCAAATATTCCTCGAAGATTCGTTTCCATCCTCTCATTTACCAATATTCTCCCCTTTTCCAGCCCAATTCCTGTCTTCTCCAGACCCAGACCCTCTGTATAAGGCTTCCTACCTGTAGCAATCAGCACCTTCTGGGCAATTTTTTCTTTTTTTCCTTGGGGAGTCTCTATTACAACTTTCTTTTTGCCATTGTCAGATACTATCTCTTTAACTTTGACTCCTGTGTTTACTTCTATTCCAGACCTGACCAAAAATTTCTTCAATTCTTCAGATATTTCTCCGTCCTCCGTGGGAATAATCCGTGGCAGTAGTTCAACAATTGTCACCTTACTTCCCAAGCTGTTAAATATAGAAGCAAATTCAACTCCAATAACCCCACCTCCCACAATAAGCAGCGAAGAGGGAATTTCTTCCAATTCCAGAGCCTGGTTGCTGGTCATCACATCCCGTTCATCTATGGAGATCCCAGGAATCTGGGCAGGGATAGAACCTGTGGCAATGATCAACTTTTTAGCCATAAGTTTTTCTACTGAACCATCATCTTTCTCTACTTCAATCTCGACCAGGTTATCCTTAATTCTCTCAGTCAACCTCCCTTTTCCTTTTATCACCTCAACGACATAGCTTTTGAATAACTGACCTATTCCACTAACAAGTTGTTTTACTATCTTTTCTTTTCTTCTACATATTTTAGAGAAATCTACACTGACTTCTCCAGAATTGATTCCAAACTCGCCTCCCTTCTTAACTGAATCGAGAACCTGAGCACTTGCCAGAAGCGTCTTTGTGGGAATACAGCCTCTGTTCACACAGGTTCCTCCCAGTTCGCCTTTTTCAATCACTACTACTTTACCGCCCAACTGGGAAGCCCTGATTGCCGCCACATAACCCCCTGGTCCAGCGCCGATTATGGCGATGTCATAATTTGCATTTGAGTCCATCCCCTCTTCCTTTCTGCTTTCGCAATTCACTGGTCGGGCACCATTTATGGTGCCGTTCAATTCTCATAACAGCAAAGCGCGAGCTTTGCCTTAGGTAAAAAATGACTCTGACCCCTTTTTTTCTTTTTTTTCTGTTAACTACCCAGTGTCAAGGTACGGGGCTTTATAAGTTTCGAATGGTCCTTTGCAGGTTGTATGGCTTTCATTCTATCGAGGTTTCCTCTCTTTTTCAACTCTTCATAAATAAGTGCCCAGCCACAATCACGCTCAGGATCAACCTCACATTTCCCTTCAGAACTTCCCCCGCAAGGACCATTGAGAAGTCCCTTTGAGCAGCGAGTAACAGGGCAGATTCCACCCGTTACTTCTAAAAGACAATCTCCACAAAGACTACATTTCTCCTCAAAATATCCTGCCCTTACCACTTCCCCGAGGAAAAGTGTGTTGCATCCCGGATAGACCGGTTTTTCCATCTTTATCCTCTCTGCGCTTTCCTTTACAGTCTGCACCCCGTTACCGCAAGCCATTACTAAAATGGCATCAGTTGAGGCAATCTTATCTTTATTTGCCTGGAAACTCTTCTTTACCTCCACGCCCTGGCAGGCTGGGTCTATAACTACCCAACCACTCACCTTCTTGCCTTGACCCTCCAATTTCTCTTTCATAACTTTAACTTCTTCTTCACCACCAACTTTACACACAGTTGCGCACTGTGCACAACCCACAATAAATATGGACTTTTCATCCTTAAAAAACGAAAGGATTTCCTCAAATGGTTTCTGTTCCATTATTACCATCTCTTACTCCTTTCCACCATAAAATTTCGCTCTGCCATTACAATTCACCATAATGCGAGGGAATTTGGTGTAGCGAGCATTAGAATTTTTAGCCAAAAATCGAAGAAAAGAGTTTAGCCGAAACTGACCGTAGAGAATTTCGGGAAACTCCTGAGATCTTTGGCAGTGCCCAAAGAGCAAAAAATTGTCAGCGAGCGAACCAAATCCCGAGTTACCTTTTGGCATTAAGAAATTCCTCAGCGATGAACAAACTATCTTTCAATTCCTATTTACTCTTCTTCAATAATTCCAAGGACCTGTCCAGATTTTACCACTTCGCCCTCGCCAGCGGAAATTTTGCTTAAAATTCCAGAAGCGGGGGCCTCAACTTGAAAACTGGCTTTCTCGGTGGTAATCTCTACTAGATCTTCCCCTTTGGTTACCCTATCTCCCTCCTCGTGATGCCAGAAGGAGATAGTTGCTTCCTCTACCTCCTCACCCATATCTGGTAAAATTATTTCTTTCACTATTATCCCTCCAATGAGTAGTCTCGACAGGTGTGGTGTTCTCCGGAGAACAAACTCTGTGGTTAAACTTCTCTAAGGACAGAATTCGTCTAGAACAATCCCACCGTCTTTCCAGTCTTATCAATGTCGACTTTGGTGGCAGCTGGAACTGAGGGAAGTCCAGGCATAGTACTCATAGCCCCTAAGAGAGGATAGAGGAATCCAGCTCCCACTGATGCCCGGATATCTCGAATGGGTATCCTGTAATGGCGAGGCACACACTTTAGATTTGGGTCGTGGGAAAGGGATAGATGGGTCTTTGCCATGTTGATGGGCATCTTGCTATACCCCGACTCAGTGTACAACCTAATCTTCTCTTCGGCTAGAGAAGCATAATCTGCCCCATCTGCTCCATATATCTTCGTTGCTATTGTCTCAATCTTCTCTTTAATAGATGCATCGTCTGGATACAGGAAGCGCATCTGGTGTGGCTTATCAACTGCTGCCACAACTGCTTTGGCTAACTCGACGGCACCCTTGCCCCCTTTAGCCCAACAATCTACGGGGACAGCGTACTCCGCCCCTGCCTCGAGGGCTTTTTTTCTTACCAATTCTATCTCTTTGTCAGTATCTGAAGTAAATCTATTGATCGCCACTACTGCAGGAAGCCCATGGATGTGGACGTTCTCTATCTGTTTGGCAAGATTTTCACATCCCTTTTCCAGAGCTTCCATATTCTCTTTGGCAACCAGCTTCTCATCTATGGGCACTCCCGGACGCACTTCAAAGGCTCCACCATGCATTTTCAATGCCCTTATCGAAGCGACCACTACACCACAATCGACTTTTAAACCGCTCTGTCGGCACTTAACGTTGACCAATTTCTCAAAACCACAGTCCACACCAAAGCCACTTTCTGTAACCACATAATCGGCCAGTTTAAGGGCTACCATATCTGCAAGTGCCGAGTTATTCCCATGAGCAACATTAGCGAAAGGTCCAGCATGGTCCAAAACAGGCGTATTTTCTGTTGTCTGCACAAGATTGGGCTTAATGGCATCCCTCATTAGAACTGTCATCGCTCCAGCTATCTTGAGGTCTTCAGCAGTTACCGGTTTACCATCATAAGTATAACCCACCACTATTCTCCCCAACCTCTTTCTCAGGTCGAATAGCCCCGTGGTTAGTGCAAGGATAGCCATAGTCTCGGTAGCCACTGTGATATCATAACCTGTCTCCCGGGGATGACCATTAGCCTTACCCCCCAGTCCAATAACTATGTTTCGCAGTGCCCTATCACTGACATCAACACATCTCCGCCAGGTAATACCGAAAGGATCTATGTTCAATTTGTTTCCATGAAGAATGCTGGCATCCATTGCCGCGGCTAAAAGATTGTGAGCTGACTCTACTGCATGGGTATCTCCAGTAAAGTGTAGATTAATGTTCTCCATAGGAAGAACCTGAGAGTAGCCTCCCCCTGTGGCTCCGCCCTTAATCCCAAAAGTAGGCCCCTTTGAAGGTTGGCGACAGGTGTTACAGACTTTCTTTCCTATCTTGGCTAATGCCATCCCTAACCCAAAGGCAGTAACTGTCTTTCCCTCTCCTAAGGGAGTGGGAGTAATTGCTGTCACTGTAATAAATTTACCACTGGGCCTATCTTTCAACCTCTCCAGGATTTCGAGGGAGACTTTGGCCATATACTTTCCATAAGGCTCAATCTCATCTTCTTTGATGCCGAGAGCCTTGGCAATTTCCACAATGGGCTTCATCTTTGCCCTTTGGGCAATCTCTAAATCACTTAACATCTTTTTTTCTCCCTTCTAAGAATTTAACCAGATTCCAAACAGCCCTATTCAGTGGCGTCGGTATGCCTACTTTCTCAGCTTCAGAAACTATTGCTCCGTTGATAAAATCTATTTCTGTTCTCCTCTTTTTCAATATATCTTGCAGCATAGAAGAAATATTATCCCTGGAAACCTGACAGGACTCTTCCACTTTCTCAAATACTCTCTGGTAAGGTAGTCTGATCCCCTTCTCGAGAGGAACTCGCATACCCTCTTCGACTATGACTTTCATTGTCTCTCTTAGACGAGGAGATTCCAGCAACTGGCCATTTCTGACTCTAGTAATGGCTGTTAAAGGATTTATGGCTGCATTGATTAATAATTTGCCCCACAACACACCCTCTATGTTATCGGAAATCTCAGTATCTATGCCAGCCTTGTTAAGAATGTCTGAAATGTGTTTAATTCTTTCACTTTCCTTGCCGTCAATTTCTCCAATCACCGTCTTTCCACAGCCTGCATGCCTTATTCTTCCCATCTCTAAGACAGTAGCACCTTGATAGGTGATACCACCAACCACTCTACCCTTACCCACAAGTTTACCCATCTTCTCAATGTTCCCCAGCCCATTTTGAAGGGTAAGCCAGACTGTCTTGCTTCCGGTTAGAGGTAAAGAATTCCTCGTGGCTTCTTCCGTATCATAGGCTTTAACGAAAAGAATAACCAAACCGCAGGGCCCTACTTCGGAAGGGTCTGTTGTTGCCCTTATTTTTATTATATCCTGTGTAGGTTCCTTACGTTGAAGGGCTCTACTTGTTACTATAATCAGTCCTTCCCTATTTATCTTTTCCGCTCTTTCTTTATGATTATCCATTAGCCAAACATCCTGCCCTGCTCTGGTAAGCATCCCACCAAATAACCCACCCATTGCCCCAGCACCCACAATTCCTATCTTCATTCCTTAAACCCAAATCTATCAATTCCTTCAGAAATTTTGTGAAAATTTTCACAAGTTTTTGATTAAAAAATAAGCAAAACCAACCAACTAGAATTTTATAAAATTAATTTTTGGATTGTCAAGTAAATAAGAACTGAAGAGTTTAGTGAAATAGCCATTGCAAATTAGATATGCTGCGGAGCTATCGCCCCATTATTCGTTATCTTGCCCTGATAATTTTCTCGGGAAGGGTAAATTCATTACCTCCAACATGCAAAAGCGGTCTTGCCTTTAAAGGGTCGTACTTCCCTTTTACTAAAAGTCCTTTTTCCAATTCTACACCCACTATTCTCCCCACCACAACTATGTGGTCTCCTGCTCCATACATTGCTTCAAGCTTACATTCAAACTGAGCGAGGGCCTCAGCCACTTTTGGTGATTTTATCTTTTTCGATTTCTTTTCGGTAAGGCGCGCTTTTTCAATCTCGCTAACTCCTTTAGGAAAATCTTTGCCACAGGTCCAGAGTTGGTTCACTGTGGTCACACTGGAAATATTAACTACGAAATTTCCTGTCTCCCTGATATTGGATATGGTGTGGTGTTCTGGGTCCGAGGCAAATGCAATCATTGGCGGTTCCACTGAAACCGGCATTACGAAGCTAAAAGGTGCGGCGTTAGAGACGCCTTGTTTACTTACTGTGGAAATTAGAACTACAGCCCTAGGACTTAAGACCTTGTACCACTTCGATAGTCCTATCTTCATAAGGGCCTCCTGAAATTCTGTCCTTAACAGGTTAAATGCAAGGCAACGATAGTTTTATTTGATTTAAAAAGCCGATTATATGCATCACAAGCCCTTTTAGTCGTATCTACCACCAATTTAATCCCTTGGGAAGTTATATAACTTTCCATTTCCTTAGGCACTTCCATCAATCCGGAAGCTCCAGTACCAATAATTAGAATCTGGGGCTTCTGTTCTATAGCTTTCTCAATATCAACTAACTGGAGTCGGTGACCTTCCTTTCGCCACCAATTACCATCAACATGGTCAGGGTAGATTATCACATCACAGTTGTATTCTTTCCCATCGACAATTATCCTGCCAAAACTGTAGAAGTCTATCATTTGTCTTTCCTATTTAAGTCTAAATGGAACCACTAAAGGCAACATAGATTACCAACCCACCCCAAGAGGGAACTAGTCTATGGTGGCCTTCGCGCTCGTTGGGCTATCCATTACCCCGAACTTTCTCGCTAGAGGAGGGATGAGAGGCATTACCGCTGAAAGAATTAGTCCAGACAGGAGAAAAACAAGAAGATAAGAGGTAAGCATCTAATTCTTACCAAGAATGAAAAAATAATCCTGCTATGGGCTATTCGATTATTCCTTTCCCAGTCTTTTCTTGTATAAGGGAAATTTTTTGGTTAATTTACGTACTTCCTTTTTCAAATTCGCAAGATAGCCCTCATCATAACGATGATCGAGGGCATCTGATATCAACGCGGCAATTTTCTCCATATCTTCTTCTCTCATCCCCCTAGTCGTCAGGGCCGGTGTCCCCAAACGAATCCCACTGGTCACAAAGGGTTTCTCAGGATCGTAGGGAATACTGTTCTTGTTAACTGTAATACCTGCCTTATCTAAAACTTCCTCAGCTACATCTCCTGTCAATCTCTTATTCCTCAAATCTACCAGCATCAGGTGTGTATCTGTACCTCCAGAAACAATCTTGAAGCCCCTCCTTATCAATCCCTCGGCCAGCGCCCTAGCATTCTTTACTATGTGAGCCTGATATTTTCTAAATCCGGGCATAAGCGCCTCCTCGAAGGCCACAGCTTTGGCAGCAATAACGTGCATGAGAGGACCTCCCTGTATTCCAGGAAAGATATTTCTGTCTATAACCGAAGCATACCTCTTCTTACACATCACCATTCCCCCCCTTGGTCCGCGAAGCGTCTTATGCGTTGTAGTGGTTACAAAGTCAGCGTAAGGAACGGGAGAAGGGTGCAGGTCAGCAGCGATCAGTCCAGCTATATGGGCAACATCGGCCATCAGAAAAGCATCCACCCTGTCGCAGACCTCTCGAAACTTCCTAAAATCTATAATCCTGGAATAGGCGGAGGCCCCAGCAACAATCAATTTTGGTCTATGTTTAATGGCAAGCCTTCTCATCTCCCCGTAATCTATAAGTCCTGTTTTCTTAGATACACCTATGGGCACAGTCTTAAAATATTTGCCAGAGAAACTTGTAGGATGGCCATGGGAAAGGTGTCCTCCATGCGACAAGTGCATCCCCATAATTGTATCTCCTGGTTCAAGAACAGCAAAGTAGACCGCCATATTTGCCTGGGTCCCGGAATGGGCTTGAACGTTCACGTGGTCAGCACCGAACAACTTTTTGGCGCGCTCAATGGCCAAAGATTCAACCACATCGTAATATTCACATCCCCCATAGAATCTATGGCTGGGATAACCCTCCGCATACTTGTTGGTCATCACTGACCCTTGAGCTTCCAGAACTGCTTCAGAGACAAAGTTTTCAGAAGCAATCAACTCAAGATTTTCCGCTTGCCTCTTAGTCTCCATGTAAATTGCTTTGTGAACTTCGGGATCAAATTGTTTCAAGCTTGACATTTTTTTCTCCTTGAATTATCTATAACTAATTTTTGATTTTCTCCAGTATTTTCACCAAATATCCCCTAATCTCCTGGAGCCGGCTTCGATAGACCTCTTCGGGCTGGCCAATAGGATCGGGAATATCTAAATTCTCTTTTTCACCGGCAAACTCTTTCAATAGAAATACTCTATTTTCTACTTCTAAAGCCATCTCCAGGATAGCCTCTTTGTGTCTTCTCTCCATCACCAGAATCAGATCGGCATCTCTAACTATTTGAGGAGTAATTTGGGCAGGCTTGTGGTTTGAAATTTCGATACCCTCTTCTTTTAATACTTTTTCCAGTAGACCATGAATACCATAGGAGGGGAGAGCAGCAATTCCAGCAGAATTCACCCGCACATTCTCTATTCCTTCTTCCCTTAGCATCTTCTTGAATAGTCCTTGTGCCATCACGCTGCGACAGGTATTACCAGTACAAACAAAAAGAATCTTCTTATCCATTAAAGATATTCCCTTATCTGTCTTTGTCTCTTGTCGCCTCTTGCAGTTCTATCTCTTTTATGCATCCTTCTCTGACCACTTCGAAAGGATGATCGGTCACATCGAGGACAGTAGAGACTCTTCCCCGGGGGGCCTTGCCACCATCGATACACAAATCGGCCTCTTGTAAGAGTTCATTTTCCACTCTTTTAAGTGTTACATTCTCTTTTCTCCCGGAAAGATTGGCGCTGGTCACAGCCAATGGTCCAGCACCTCTAATCAGCCTAAGAGCTATCCTATGGTCTGGCATTCTCAAAGCAATTGTCTTATACTTTTTTGAAGGGAAAATTAAAGTCAGAGGACCCGGCCAGAAATCCCTTATCAGTTTTTTTACTTCATTAGATAACCTATTAGTGAACTTTGCTATGTCCTTTTTGAAGCCGATTAGGAAGACTAAAGGTTTCTTCCCAGATCGCTTTTTTATCATGTAAATTTTCCTTATTGTTCTGGGAACCCGAATGCTTGCGCCCAGCCCATAAACAGTGTCTGTGGGAAAAATCACAAGCCCTCCCCATCTCAATACACGCACAGCCTCTTCGATTCTTTTCCTTTCGGGCTTCTGAGAATCAATCTTAATTATCTTCCCCATCTATCTGAATCAGTCTCTGCTTGCTAATATATTGGGACTACGGACAGGTCTAAAGCCTACACTCCACTTTATTGGCGTTCAAAAGACAGTTTGTAAAGAGCCTTTGCAATTTTAGCCAAAAAACGAAGACAACATACTCCCTTAATGTGAGCGAATTTGGTAAGGCGACTAGCATTAGAACACGTTCTAACGGCACAAGGATTCCTAATAGCAGAAAGCGTAAGTTTTGCTTCCTCTCACGAGAGCTTCCCTCTGCAGCTGCAAAGGTTTTTGGCAGCGGTCTAGGAGCAAAAAAATCTCTGGGAGCGGAACTAAGTCCCGGGCTGGCCTTTTGGCGTTAAAAAATTCCTCAGCGATGAATAAACTGCCTTTTAACTCTATCACCTTTTATGTAAGTCCCCTGTGCTAATCTATGTCCTGTAACATGAATTGATCTTTACGTAATCGGGAGTCAAATCGCAGGTATAAACCTTAGCCTCAGCACTTCCCTGTTTCAAATTTATCACTATTTCTACTTCTCTTTTCTCCAATATGCGCTTAGCTTCTCTGTCAGAATAAGACGCCGGTTCACCATTTTTCACCACTCGCAATTTACTGAAATAGATATCTATTCTTTGTGGGTCAATTCTTATTCCAGAGGAGCCAATTGCTGCCATCAACCTTCCCCAATTCGGGTCAGAGCCATATAGTGCCGTCTTGACCAAAGGAGAGTTGGCGATATGCCTTCCAATCTTTCTTGCACTTAGAGCGCTCTTTGCATTTCTAACTATTATCCTAACCAATTTCGTTGCTCCCTCACCATCCCGGGCAATTGACTCCGCCAGCCCTGACATCAGGGAGTCGAGATTATTCTGGAACCTCAAAAAATCACGATTTGCATCATTTATCGGTCTATTCCCTGCTCGACCATTAGCCAGGATTAGAACAGAATCGTTGGTGCTTGTATCACCATCAATAGTAAGTGAGTTAAATGATCTTTCAGCCGAAGTCATTAACGACCTTCGCAATAATCCTCTGTCGATAGCTATGTCAGTAATTATAAAACAGAGAAGAGTGGCAAGGTCAGGATGGATCATCCCTGCACCTTTGGCCAATCCGCAAATCCCTGCTCTCTGACGATTCTGAATCAAGAATTGCTTACTGATTATCTTCACAGTAGTATCAGTGGTCATAATGGCTTCAGCAAAAAACTCAGGCTTAGAATGGCTCCCTACGGTTTCGGTTATCCTCCGAATACCTTCTTTAACTCGATTCATCGGGAGGAATCGACCAATTACCCCTGTGGAGGCGAGTAGAACATCTTCCTTTCTTACACCTAGTTGATAAGCCAAATCATAAGCGATCATCTCTGCATCTTTCATTCCCCTTCTTCCAGTGCAAGCATTTGCACAACCCGAATTGACCAGAATCGCCTGCGCCCGGCCATTCCTCAACCGCCTTTTCGAAATTATGACCGGAGCTGCCTTTACTCTATTTTTAGTGAAGAGTCCAGCTGCCACACAGGGAACTTCTGAATAGATCAGAGCTATGTCTCTTTTTTTCCTATCTGCTATCCCTGAGTTAATTCCATTTAGAAAAAAACCCTTGGGGAGAAATAATTGAGTTCCCATAACAGAATTAATACCCAAACTAGAATCTTCCGAATTTCCTTTAAAGTAATCCCTCTGTTTCTCTGAATCCAGACATTAAGTTCATATTCTGTATAGCCTGTCCAGAAGCACCTCTAACCAAATTATCTATCGCCGTAATGATAATTATCCGATTTGTACGTTCATCAACCATAAGACCTATCTCACAGAAGTTTGTTTCCACGATGTCTCTTACTTCCGGAAAAGTGGATTTTGGTAGAATCCGTATAAATGGTGCTTCTCTATAGTATTTTCTATAGACAGACCATGCCTTATTGAGTGAAATTTTCCCCTTGAGATTAAGATAAATTGTGGATAGAATTCCACGGTCCATTGGAACTATATGGGGGGCAAAGGAGATAGTCACCTTTTGTTTAGAAATCTTTGATAACTCCTGTTCTATTTCTGGAATGTGTCGGTGTTTCCCGACATTATAGGGCATCAGATTTTCGTGGCACTCACTGAAATGGTAGGCGATATCCAATCTCCTCCCCGCACCGGATACTCCCGATTTAGCATCGGCAATTATGGAATTCCCATCGCCTAATCCATGAACTAGAAGAGGAGCAACCCCTAAGATTATTCCCGTGGGATAGCAACCGGGATTTGCTACAAGAGAGGATTTCTTTATCTCTTCCTTATAAATTTCTGGTAGTCCATAAACCGCTCTTTTGAGAAGCCGAGGATAAGAATGTTCAAGCCCATACCATATCTTATACAGTGACTTGTCCTCTAATCTATAGTCGGCTGAGAGGTCTATAACTTTCTTTCCTCTTTCCAAAAATTCTGCTACCAGCTTCTGAGATTTACCATGAGGAAGGGCAAGAAAGACAAGGTCTGAATCCTGAGCGACCTTAGCAGTATTCAACTTCTCAAACCTCTTATCTGTAAAGCCGGTAAGCTTTTTGTGCACCTCTGAAATTCTCTTTCCCTTATATGTCTCCGAAGTCAGGTGAGCAATTTTGACGAGGGGATGTTTAAGGAGAATCTTTATTAATTCCCTCCCCGTATAACCACTAGCTCCCACAATACTCACTCTTATCATTGAACTTCCTCCAATTCTTAAGGAATGTCGGGCTCCCTTTCGCACTCAAATGCGACTATTGGAAAGCTTCTCCCTTCATAAAGAAAAAGAAAGTATTACTAAAAGAATACAGGCCAGAGGGAGAAATATAAGAAGTACCATAAAGAAGAGAACTGGTGTCAAAAGTATCAAAAGGGCCTCTAAAGGGGCAGAAGAATAGACTTCTCTAATAGCAGCCAGCGCAAGAAAAAAACACCAAAGGAGAATAGCGATGGTAAAAATAGACTGAAAGAAGATTCTACCTCTACCTAATCCTTCCACTATTAAGGATAGGGGACTAACAAGAATAAAGGGGAACATTGCTAATCCAAAAGTAATGAAAAGGTCGATCACTCTTCCCCTTTTTCCCCACACTTCAGCAAAGAAATGGAGAATTCCCACATTAATTATCCAGAAGAAAGTGAGGAGAATCATAATGAGAAAGAGATTCGAAAAGAATGAGACTCTCCCCGCTCCGGTGAAGCTGGAAACAAATAAAGTGGCTCCAGTAGCAATACTAATTTCTGACAGAATAACAATAGCTACCAGAAAAATCCATGGTCTATGCTCTTTGGCTCGATTGAGCCCTCTTCCTGGATGGGCAACTAAATCATAAGGGAGCGCTGAATAGTTATTTTCCATATTTCCCCACTGAATCGGAGTCTATTGGAGGATATATTCTAATCTTATGGAATTTCCGTCAATTAAATCTTGTATAGTATTAGTCCTAAACCGACTAGAAAGAATATCAAAAATTCTTGGGAATGGCTTTGGCAACTCAATGACCTTCGGTTCGCCTGGAATGCCAGCAAGTTTACCTGCAAGTCTGACGGCATCTTGAAAATTTCCAATTTCATCAATTAGCCCCAAATCTTTTGCTTGCCGTCCAGTAAAGACCTGGCCTTGAGCGATCTTCTCTGCTTCACTTTTCTTAAGGTTCCTGCCCTCAAATACTGCCTGGAGAAATTGGTCGTAGGCATCGTCTATCAGTCCCTGAAGCAGTTTCTTCTCTTCCGATGTCATTTCTCGGGATAGAGAACCGATGTCCTTGTGCCTCCCCCTTTTTATAACCTCAACTTTAATTCCTATCTTACGAAACAACTCTTCCATATTACCAAAGCTCATGAGTACCCCTATACTCCCTGTAATGGTTCCAGGATTGGCGACAATTTTATCTGCAGCACAAGCAATATAGTATGCCCCTGAGGCGCCCACATCGCCCATGGAGACAACAACCTTTTTCCCTTTTTCTCTTAGCCTATTTACCTCCTCATAAATTTCCTGGACCGCACCGATGCTTCCGCCGGGACTGTTGATTCTTAAGACCACCGCCTTTATAGTGGCAATTTTACTTATCTTTCTCAACTCACTGGTGACCCTGTCAGCTCCAGGCAATAAGCGAGCCCATCCCGATGCGCGTCGAGAGATAAACAATGGCCCGTAAAGATAGACCACTGCCACTCCCTCTTTTCTGACCAAAAGTCGAGCCTTTCCCTCAACAGCTTTATCCCAAACAAGATATATACCCATTACAATAGAAACAATACATAAGAAAAGAAGAATTGCGATGATTAAATTTTCCTTTTTCATATTCTTCTCCTTTATTAACTTTAATAACTTTTAAATTATATTCTAATTATCTAACTTTGTCAAATCATAATTTCTTGAAAGTTTGCGTCAAAAACTTTCCTACTTTTTCAAAAAAAAGCGGAAGCAATAGACCCCTTGCTTCCGCAAATTTACACTCCAGTCTTACAAGACAATTTTATCTCTTGGAGAATTGGAATCTCTTTCTTGCTTTTGGCCGTCCGGGTTTCTTTCGCTCGACCATACGGGCATCGCGCGTCAAGAATCCCTCCTTTCTCAAAATAAGCCTCGTTGGTTCGCCAACCTTGGCCAGTGCACGTGAAATTCCATGCCTTATTGCCCCTGCTTGACCACTTTTACCTCCACCGGAAACATTCGCCAAAATATCGAATTTATTTAGTAAATTAGTCACTTTTAGGGGTTCCATACTGAATTCCTTTAGCCCGGGCAAGCCGGAAAAGTATTTATCCAGAGGCAATCTATTGATTACGACCTTTCCATTACCAGTTTTCAATATAACCCTGGCAATCGCTGTCTTTCTTCTGCCTACGCCCCAGATCTCTGTCACTTCGGCCATGTGTCTCCCCTCCAAAAACTTTTAAGTGAAAATTTAACGGGCTTTCTTTTCAATTTTTAGTATTTGAGGTTTCTGTGCTCCATGTGGGTGTACCTTACCCTTATATATTTTTAATTTAGTAATTAATCTATTACTGAGTTTATTCGACGGTAACATTCCTTTGACAGCTAATCTAATTGCCTTTTCTGGGTTTTCTGCCATCAGTTTATCGTATCGGATAAATTTTGCCCCACCCGGATAACCCGAATGGGTAAAATGGAACTTCTGTTCCAATTTTTTTCCAGTCAGTAAAACCTTCTCTGCATTAATAATAATCACATAATCGCCTGTATCCATATGAGGAGAGAAAATGGGCTTGCCCTTGCCCCTTAATAACTCTGCTACCTTTCTTGCCAATCTTCCCAAGACCATACCAGAACCATCAATTAAATACCATTTTTTTTCAATATTCTCCCTTTTTGGCACAAAAGTCTTCACTCTCACCCCCATTCCCCAGAAAACTAACCCCACCCCAAAAAACTAACTCCTCTACTTAAAAACTTTCCGGATGGGGACTGCCCATGTCAAAAATTGACAAACTATCAAAAGATACTAAATTATTTTCTATTCTTTTTTCGAAGGGTAAAGCTCAAGCGCTATCGCCAAACCTAAGCAATAGCCCGCAAAGAATAAGAAGGTGCGGGGCGCTACCACCAGTGTCGATTGAGTGAGTCTAGTGATAATTCCCAATGCCAGGCTAACCAGGCTCACAATGATCGATAGTGTAATCCATTTTTTCATCTCTTACCCCCTTTAACCCAGACCTTACCTTTTCCCCTCCCATTTGTCTGCTAACTTGTGTAAAAATTAGCAAAAAAGAGATTTTTTGTCAACTCTTTTTTAAGAAACGGTATTGCCAAGAACTGTAGGAGACTCTTTGCTTTTCTTAAAATGGGTAAAATAGATGGGAAAAAGTGCAAAACGGACTTTAACATAAATGAGAATAGGGAGCGGTAGGATGACATAGAGGAAGATAGTTGAAATATGGCGCGTTTTCCTTGCTAAAAAAATTTCTTAACGCCCTCTCTACGTTTAAGGCTCGTGCCAATCCTCTGCACCACAATATCTACTCTTCGATTCATTGCTTTGTGTTCTTCAGTATCGTTATCCACAACAGGTTGATACTTTCCGTATCCTGCAGATGATATGCGTCCCGGAGGGAAATTTAGTGTCTCCAGTAGATAGCGGGTCACATTCGTAGCCCTCCCCGTCGATAGTTCCCAGTTGGTGGGAAATTTGGTCTTCAATTCCGGCCCAATAGAGACGTTATCAGTGTGCCCTTCAATCCGGACATTATTTGGCACATCGACAATCTCTTTAGTAATGTCCTTCAAGATGTGTTTCGCTTCTTGGTAAATTTCGGCTCTTCCACTATCGAACATCAACTTCTCACGGAGAGAGATCACCAATCCTTTCTCATTAATTGTTAAACCGATATAGTTTTCCAAATGTTGGTCCATAACGTATGTTTCCAGTCCCTTCTTTAACTTTACCAGTTGTAATTCGTTCATAGCACTGGCTAGAGCGAACATCATAACGAAAAATATCAAAATCTGCGTCATTAGATCTGAATAAGTCAACATCCATGCAGGTGCGGTCCTTCCTACTTTTATTTCACTATCCGCTCGCCTGGGAACCCCTGGCAGAATAGCCATTATCTCTCCCCTCAAAAATAAGTCAGGCAGCTTTTTCTATGGGTGTGATCTTTTCCCCGGCTGCCCTCTTCCTCAATTGTGGAGCCAGGTAGGCCTTCAATTTGGCTTCCATAATACTGGGAATCTCCCCTACCTGCAAGGAGAGAACTCCTCTAATAATAACTTCCTTGATAAATATCTCATCTTCACTGCGGCGTTTCAATTTCCCAGCAATGGGCAAGAAGAAAAGGTAGCCAGCCACCGCGCCATAAAAAGTGGTTAAAAGGGCTACCGCCATACCAATAGCAATCCCACTCTGGTCTTCAATGCGGGCAAGCATCATAATTAGTCCCATAATTGTGCCAATCATACCAAAGGCAGGACAGTATGTGCCCAGAGTTAAGAAAATCTCCTGCCCCACACGGTGCCTCTCACGAATGAATGTTATCTCTGTTTCTAGCTCAGTGCGGATTCTCTCCTGCTCGGCGCCATCAACAACTAATTGCACACCCTTCCTCAGAAAATCATTATTGATCTTATTTAATTCTTTCTCAAGTTCCAATATCCCTCGCTTGTGAGCTATCTTGGTGAAATTTATAAGCTGGTTGATTAATTCAGTAGGATCTTCGTCCTTCTCTGTTAAAACTTTCTTCGCAATTTTGAAAACTCCCAAAACCTGCTTCATGGGATAATTGACCAGTGTGGCAGCAAAGGCACCCCCAAAAGTAATAAACATTGAAGATATATCAAAGAAGCCCTTTAACCCCATCCCTCCCATTCTCATAAAGATGGCAACACCAATTAAGCTAATTCCGCTTACCACTCCTAAAATAGTGGTAATGTCCATTTCTCCTCCTATTGTGGCTTGTCACTTTTCGCTTGTCTTTTATTCCAGTTCTTAGTTCTTTTTTGATTTACCAAGCATCGGTATTCCATAATCTTTTCAATGACTTCTGGAACCGTATCTTTCACAAGTATCTTATTTCCTGTAGCCAAAGAAATGGTTGTATCCGGCCTGGCCTGAACTGTTTCAATCAGCTCAGCGTTTATAACTACCTCTTCTCCATTTATCTTTCTCACTTTAATCACTTTAGAATCCTTCACGACTTGAAATTGTATCCACAAAATCCCTGATTATTCAGCGCTTACGGGTTCATTCAGCCACTGCCAAAATTTTACCATCATGCCATGCTTAGCCTTGGCTAACTGTGTGTTAATTTCTTCTTCTCTTTTTTTCTCTTCATCCCTGAGTCGCGCCTGTTTCTCTGCAATTTCAGCAAGTGCCTGCGATGCTTCCTTTTCCTTAGTTAACTCTGTTTCTAACTCTTTTATCTTTCTCTCTTTCTCACTCAGCTCTTCTGACGCTGCCATTTCCGTCTCTACTACTTTAGCCTTCATTCTTCTTATCTCTTCCTCTTTACTTCTAACCATTTCTTCCTTATCCAAAGACTCATTTTTTTCTATTTCCAATTCCTTTCTTAGCCCTTCTATCTTCTCCTCCAGTTCTGCCTTTGGTCCCTCTGATTGTTTTCTCTTCTCTTCTACCTCATTTTGAAGCTCTTCTTTTCGCCGGGAAAACTCTTCTTGCATCTGCTTTATCTTTTGCTTAATTTCATTATTCTCTTCTTCTTTTACTTTTAACCTTTCTTCCCATTGCGACCTCTGATTTTGTAATTCTTTCTCTAGCTTTTCCTTTATTGTTTGAAATTCTCCCTCTCTCTCTTCATATAGTTCTATCTCCAAGTTTTTGACTTTCTTTTTCATCTCTTCTCTTATCTGGTCTATTTCCTTCTCTCTCTTCTCCCGCTCATGCTTAAGTTCCATATCTTTCTGAGCTAAGAGCTCCCCAAATGAACCCACCAAGTCCCTCTGCCTTGCCAGTTCCCTTTCTAATGCTTTCAGTTCTATCTCTTTCCTCTGAAATTCACCCTCCAATAGGTCTCCCCTTTGAGAAGTTCCTCTATACGGCAGATATTTTTGTTCCTCTAATTTACGATTCACTTCTTTTAGTCTGTCCTCAAGATATTCTGTTAATCTCTCTAACCTCTGTTTCAGCCTTCTACTGTCTTCTTTAAATTCCTGCTCTTTATATTCCAATTCCATTTTGAATATCCTGTTCTCATCTTCTCGGCTTATAAATTCTTTCTGTCGCATCTTCTTTTCCTCCAAAAGTTTATTCTCTAACTCATCCACTCTCTGCTCCTCTCTTCTCAATTCCTCTTCAGTTCTTGCTATTATCTCCCCGCTACTCTTCAACATCTCTCTCAACGTTTGTTTCTCTTTCTGTACTTCCTTTTCCAAATCCTGGAGTCTGGAGGTGAGTTCTTCTTTCTTCTTAGTTTTCTCTATTTTCAAATTCTCTATTTCCTTATTCAGCTCTGCCTGGAGTTTGCTTTTTTCCTCCTCTTTAGCCTTCAGCTTAGCTTCCATCACATCTATCTTCGGAGAGGAGATTCTCCTCTCCTCTTCCAGCTTTTCCCTTATTTCTTTCAACTCCCTTTCAACATGTCCCTTTAAGACATTTGCCTCTTCTTCTCTCTTAATTCTTTCAAGCTCGAGTTCCTCTATCCTCTGCCTCAGCTCCCTTTCTATTCTATTCTTCTCTTTCTCTTTAGCTCTGAGTCTCCCCTCAAGCTCACTCTTGACTTCCTCAAATTCTCTCTCCTTATCTTCCAATTTCGCCTTCCCTCTCTTTCTCCTCATTTTCCAACTTTCCCTTTATCTCTCTTTCC
>JBHIBS010000017.1:0-38065 GCA_046759165.1 bacterium
ACTGAACAAACATCTTTTCCGTACCCCCCACAGTCAAACCAGGAACAACTTGCAATAAATTAAGCCGTCTCAATTTAGGCACCTAAACCATAATTCAAAGTCTATCAGTTTGCTTTAAACTCTATTTCTCTATGGTTGTAATTTCAAATATAACTGTCCCGCCGTCGGTAATTTCGTAGGGTTTAAGGCACTGGACACAAACCTTTCCTGCCTTGTTCGCAAGCCCCAATTTTTCTGGAGCAATACCAGTCATAAAGCATCATAATAAAGCATAATTGAAGCCAAGGAATGCATACAGATGTTATGACTCTCTAGGATTTACTTTATATCCTTCACCGAGCACAATCCTGTCCCTAACACTATACACGGGGCATATTCTCTTAATCTCAATTACCTTGACTACCAACTTACCAGCCATATTTTCTTCTCCGTCCTTTACCACAGGAACAGTCTTCTATAATGTTCGTCTATAAACGGATACTTAATCAGAGTCCATATCACTTGTAATACATTTTCCACCATATTTTCCTTTCTTATTTCCCAGAAGCTAATTTCTAGCCAAGAATATAATATTGCAAAGCTCATTTTCTATCTTTGACTTAAAGAAAAATAGACTATGCGATAACTTTGAGATTAATCAAATTATGAAAATGAAAATTAAATAATTTATTCCCTTCTTCATGCTAGAGAAGTTTACTATATAGATTCAAATATTGCACAATTATTCAATTATTTTATAAAATGAATATTTTCCTTTTTGTAGTTTCTCTGGGTTTTTTTTCATAGAATAAGCAAATTCTTCCTTCTTCAATAGAAAGATCATAATTCACTTAAATTTCTCATCATCTAAAGGATTAAATAGTTGCCCATTTCTACCATCTTCTATTAGGTCTCAATTGCCCGGAATGTCCCAGACAGCGCAAGGCAATCCCGAAGCCATTGCCTTCAGAATTCTAATCGTCCCCAATGCAGTAACATTGCCAGTGTATTCCGCAACATCAAAACTCACCCTGACATAACTCTGTCCGTTTAGATAATAGATCTTATTAGGTTTTACGTTATCTATAACATTCTGTAATCTGCTCAGAATCAGATAAATCTCATAATGCAGGAAGAACTTTGCCCACGGCGTGTGAAGATCGACATAAATATGATTTATTCTCTCTGTGATAAAGGTGCTTGGTCTTCTGATTACTCCATGCACTTCATATCCTTTTGATGGCAAAAATTCTGCTAAATATGATCCCTCCTGTGTTATAATCGACGTAATCAGCACTTTTTTCATACTACAATATCCCCATCAGTAAAAACTCTATGCCATAATTCTAACATAAAAAGAGCCCATAGGCGATAGCCATGGTCTCGTTTTCCCAAGATATGCTCCTGAAATAATGCCTCCACTTCTTTCATATCAAAATAACCTCTTTTCGCTTTTGGGGAAAGGACAATTTCCCTGAAATAATCCTTCCATTGATGACGAAACCATTCTCCAACAGGAATACCAAATCCCTGTTTAGAACGGTGCAGGATTTCACGAGGAAGTAAATCCTGAAATGTTCTTTTTAGAATATACTTTTGAGAAAAAATCTTCATTTTCCATGAAGATGGAAGGCTGGAAGTAAATTCGAGTATGTGATGGTCCAGAAATGGCGACCGTGCTTCAAGGGAATTCGCCATTGTAGCCACATCCATCTTTATAAGTAAATCCTCCGGAAGATAGGCATTGATATCAGTATAAAGAGCTCTGTCAATAACCCCGCTTGCTGGCGCCCGCTGAAATAAATTGCCGAGATATTCATAAGTATCAATATCTGAAAATCTATTTTTCATCTCATGAGAATAGATCCGTTTTTTTAAAAAATTATTAAAGAAACAATGCCAGATGACGTTTCTACGAGAAGGAGATTCATTTAATGCAGACAAAAGCCGTTTTGCATAACGAATGGGATTCCGTTGAGATGATTCAATATCAGGAATTAAATTCAAAAATTTTGAAAATAATTTATCAGGAATTATTTGAAAGGGCAAAGCCATAAGAGTAAAATTTCTTAAGGCAGAATATCTCAGATAACCGGCAAAATTCTCATCTCCCCCATCTCCATTTAAGGCAACTTTTACATATTGACGTGTCATCTTAGCAACATAGAAACTTGGTAAGGCTGAGCTATCAGCATAAGGTTGGTCATAATGCCAGACAATCTTAGGTAAAATATCAATATAATCTGGTTTAACGATAAATTCATGATGGTCACATCCAAATTTCTTAGCAAGTATTCTAGCATATTTTAATTCTGAAAATTCTTGTTCTTCAAATCCAATAGAAAATGTTTTTACCGGTTGAGATGATAATTGACTCATCAATGCCACAATTATGGAAGAATCATGCCCGCCAGAAAGAAATGCACCTAAAGGAACGTCAGCGATCATCCTAATCCCGACAGCATCTCTCAAGAGCGACCCGATTTTCTCCTTGGCTTCATCAAAAGTCAAATCTATCTTATGGCTGAAATTTAGCGACCAGTACTTGCAGCTCTTTATCCTGCCCTGTGAATCAACAACCATAAATGAAGCGGGTGGAAGGCGGAAGACATTTTTAAATATCGTCATAGGCGAAGGAATGTATTGATATGTTAAATAATAATGAATTGCTTTCAGATTAACCTCCTTCTTAAATTCCGGTATTACCAGAAATGACTTTATCTCCGAAGCAAAATAGAACTTATCACTTATCCTCATATAATATAGAGGCTTCTTCCCAACTCGATCCCTTGAAATGAAGAGGCAGTGTTTATTTTCATCCCACAGGGCAAAGGCGAACATTCCATTCATATATTTGAGGCAGTCAATCCCATAATCCTCATACAGATGAACGAGTACCTCTGTATCGCTCTTTGTGTAAAAATGATGACCCTTTTTTTTAAGATTATGCCGAAGTTCCTGGAAATTGTAAATCTCACCGTTTAATATAACCAATATTGAGTTATCCTCATTATGAATTGGTTGCTGTCCTGTTTCCAAATCGATAATACTCAGCCGCCTGATCCCCATCCCTACATTACACTTTCCATCATTTTGCATTTTGTATTTTGGTTTGATATAGTATCCCTCCTCATCCGGTCCCCGATGAATTAGTTGATCGTTCATCTTTTTCAATAATTCTTCAGATACCGGTTCATCACTAAAATTCAATATTCCACAAATTCCGCACATTATTTCATCACATCCTCATAACTCTTAATCATCCTATCCAAAGTAAATTCTTCCTTTATTTTTCTATAGCTATTTTCTGTAAGAATTTTACACAAATTTTTATTCTCAAGCAATTTAATCACCGCTGATGTCAAAACCTTTTTATCACCAAGTGGAACTAAAAGACCTGTTTTTCCAGTTTCAATAATTTCATTCACACCGCCCGGACAATCAACCGAAACAATAGGAACTCTACAAGCCATTGCTTCTAAAACAACGTTAGGAAACCCTTCATATAAAGAAGTCAAGGCGAAAACTTTTGCTTTTTTAAAATATGGATATGGATTATTAATATAACCAGGTAAAATTAAATTTACTCCCAAAGATTCTGCTTTCTGTTTAAGATGTTTCTTTAAAGGACCGTCACCCAAAATAACCAGAGATAAGCTTTTAAGTTCTGCCATTACTTCAATTAAGAAATCATAATTTTTCCATTTATGTAATCCCCCACAAGCAAGCAAATAATTCTGGAGATTGATTTCATATTCACTCTTTAATTTTTCTATCTTTTTCAAATCTATCCCATTGGAAATTACTTCAATTTTCCTTTTTGAAATATCAAAATATTTACACAAATTCTTCTTAACATTATGTGAGACTGCGATGATTTTTTCTGCTTTGTGATAAAATAGTGAGACAACTTTCTTTCTCAATTTTGAAAGAAAATATCCTTTTATATCTATCTCTGACAATGTTCTTTCACTTATCAAAAAGTCTGTTTTGGTAAGAATGCCTGCTAAAATTGAAATTAAGTTTATTCCCCAGAGAAAGGATAATATCTTGTCAGGTTTAATCTTTTTAATTAAACCAATAAGTTTAAAGGTTAAAAAAATCGAAGCTGGTCTTAGTTTTGTACTCAAATCAAAAATGGGAACATCTTCCGGCACGACCTCTCTCTCCATTCCTGTCAAGTGAAAAACAGCAAGATTCGGCTCAAATTTTTTTCTATCAATGTGTCTTAAAATATATTGCATTTGCTTCTCTGCTCCACCACCGTACATGCAATAGATTACGAAAAGAATCTTTTTGCTCTCATTAGAAATTTGCGAAGCTCGTGATGTTACCAGAACCATTAGTTTAGGACTCCCTTGTATAAATTTATATATGCTGGAACTATAGAATTTATTGAATAGCGTTTTAGAATTTTTTTTCTTGTTTGACTACCGAAATCTTTAGAGGATTTTTCATCTTTTAATAACGTCAATATAGCAGATGCAAGTTCTTTACTACTCGCTGGTTTTACTAAAATTCCATCTTTATCATCATCAATTAAGTCAACAATACCTCCAATCTTTGTTGCTATACAAGGAAGCCCACAAGCCATTGCCGCCAAAAGTGCATTAGGCATCCCTTCTGAAAGTGAGGGTAAAACAAATATGTCGCTTGCCTGAAGATATTCAGAAATATTATCCTTTTTTCCTAAAAATTTTATCTTATCCGATAAATTTAAAGCCGATGCTTTATCTTTTAAACTTTTCATCAAAACACCATCTCCGATGATCAATAAAACTGCTTGAGAATATCCAATAATTACCTTAGACCACGCGTGAATCAAATAGGAAATCCCCTTTTCTATGGAAAGACGACCGACAAAAGTAATAATTTCTTTATCTGTTGGCAAAAAAAGTTCATTTCTTAACTCGCTTCGTTTTTCATTTGAAATAGGGTAAAATTTCTCGGTATTCACAAAATTCGGAATATCAAGGATTTGCTCCTCTTTAATACCGATCTCTATCAATTCGTTTCTCATTTCTCTGGTAATAGCAATAAATCTATCAACTGCTTTACTTATTCCCAATATAATCTTTGACCCTTTTATTTCTTTAATCCTTACAATATCTCCGATTCCAAACTTGCTGATGCCAGCAATTTTAACAATAACCTTTTTCTTTAATAATTTTTTAACTAATATTGCAGATACAGTATGAAGATAAAGAATATGACAGTGAATAACATCATATTCTTTTCTTTTTCTCCATAGAAATATAAAAGTTGTTAATAAATAACTCAACCCATAAATAAATCCCCATTGAGGAGCAATTATATCTCTATATACTATCAATCCATTTAAATTCTCTTTTCTTTTTAGACCCTTTATCCTCTGAGTAAGAACAAATACTTTTGCTCCGTCTTTTAACAACTCCCTTGCTAATGCTTCTGCTTGTTGCTCTGTCCCACCAATAACAGGATAAAAATATGAACATATCATGCAAACCCTGGTACTCATTATTGCTTCCTACCCTTAACCGCTACTGGAAAATCTAACAATTCGATATCTTTTAGTCCGGCTTCCTTAAACCAATGTATAACCTCGCGATAAGTATGTTTATGTTGATATTTTGGTGAATACCAGTCAAAAGTATCGAGCACTCTCCATTTCCAATCGCAATGATTACTCATGGGAAAAGTTAGGTCAATCAATGTTCCGACCTTCGGGATTTTTTTAAAGTAATAAAAAGGAATCGCTAAATGAGATAAATACCATAATAACTTTTTGGGTATATGGACAGTAAAAAGCCTGTAAAAATCAGTAAATTTATTTTTAATACAAGTATAACTCTTTTCATTAGAATAAACCCAGATAGCAATTTCTCCTCCGCTTTTCAAAAGACCGGCGAGGTTCATAAATGCTTTCTTAGTATCAGGAGTGTGGTGTAAAACGCCTATGCTGTAAATATAATCAAAACTATTCTTTTTCAGGGGTAAGTTCAAAACATCTGCTTGTATAATATGAAGATTATCAAATTTTTTTAGATTTTCATATGCAGAATTTACAGCAAAGGATAAATCAATTCCTACTGCTTCCTTTGCATAGGGCTGAACTACTTCCATAAATCGTCCCATACCACACCCAGCATCCAAAACAATCTTATCTCTTAACTTTTCTAACTCAATACCTGTCTTTTCTACAAATGTATCCTTAGATTCACTTCTTCCTGTTGCGCTGTCCAGTTGTGTTGTTTTATGAATTGTCCATTCAAAACTAAAACTTTTCACATATTTATCTGTTTCTACAAAACGAGGAATAAAATCTATAATTTGATATTCTGCTTGACAAACTGGACATTGAAAAATGCCGCTTTTAATCTCACTGTTTACACTTTTGAATTTACCTATACCTAAACCGGCATTACACTTAGGGCAGCAAAGGAGTTTTAATAATTTATTTTTCACTTTCCCTCTTACATTTTTTTACTTTTAGCTATCCTCTTAAGATACCTCTTGTTAATAGAATCAAGCAAACGCTTTTCAAAAAATAAATTAAACCAGCGATATTTCCACCGGATTCGATATATATTTTTCAAAATCCCATAAAATGTCCTATGAAATATAGTCTTTTGCGAAGTAGGTTCAAAAAAATATGGCAAAATATACAAGTCAATATAATTAACAAATTTTTGATACTTCATTGACCTCCAGGGGCAAGGATACAGACTATAATGATCTACATAACCCCAATTGACCAAATTTTTAGGGGGGATAAATCCTTCTTTAATTGCTTGGTTATATAACTCCGTTCCTGGATAAGGAGTATAATTTACAACGGACATCGTAGAGATTAAAGAGCGATATTTTTTTAGGATCATATCTACTAATTTCCAAGTAGCTAAAAATTCTTTTTTTATATCTATGGTAGGTATTCCTACCATAATACTTAAGTAACTTTTAAAATTATAATTTCTCATACGCTCAAAAAGAGCGATTATATCATCAACCGCGATATTCTTCCCAATTGCTTTTAAGGCTTGATTACTTCCCGATTCAATTCCAATTGAAAATTCGTGTATCCCTGCTCTTTCCATCAATTTCCATTCCTCATCACTATAGGACATCAAAGTATCTACTCTGGTATCAACCGTCATAAAATTTACTTTTATATTTTTCTCAATAATTTTTTTACAGATTCCCAAAATTCTCTTCTTATTGATAAAAACTTCAGGGTCCACAAGCCGAATAGAATCGATTTGGTAAGAATTTACCAAATACTCTACATCTTTAACTACTCTTTCTGGAGTTAGACCAGTCCATTTCCTTCCTGAAAATATGGGTTCTGCACAAAACTTACAATCATATGGACACCCCTGAGAAGTATAATAATCAAGAGAGCGTCCCCATAAAAAATGGTAGCGGATACATCGGTTTGCATCGACTAAATTATATGGTAATGACGGGAATCGATTAATATCTTGTAATGTCCTGTTTGGGGTTTCTACAATTTTTCCATTTTTTGTCTTGTAAAATATACCTGATACTCCTTCTAAAGATTTACCTTCCTCTATGTGAAAAAGAAGCTCCTTAAAGGCAATTTCTCCTTGTCCCTTAACCACGATATCGACATAAGGATTACTTAAAGTTTCTTTTGGTGCCGAAGTTGGCCAATATCCTCCCCAAATAATGGGAAGCAAAGGATTATTTTTCTTTACAGCCTGAGATACTTTCAGAGCGTCAATAATCTGGTATCCAGCTATAGTGGATACTCCAAAGCAAAGAGCTTCCCGACTGTATTTAACAGCTTTCTCTAAATAGCTCTCATCGGTTGTAGCGTTAATAATAACCACATTATATTTGTCTTGATTAACCATCCTGGCCAAAGCCAGTAAAGGAAGAGGGAAATAATTTTGAGCATCGGGTGTAGGTTTAGGATAAAATAAGACAATGTCTTCTTTAATAATCATCATTTTTCCATTTTTTTGTTTGTTTAAATCTGGCATTGACCAGTCCCCAGACCTTATTTATCTCCTCCAACCCCATCAACAAAGAAATTCCAATAAAAATAATCATTCCTATTATTCCTGAGACTACCAATCGCAAAGTTTGCTGCATAACTGAATTAAAACTAAGAAGACTTATGGACAGTTTAAATGAGAAAAAAACACATACGCCCATAATAAAAGAAGTTAATCCTATTTTAGCTATTTCATCTAAAACATATTTCCATGCAGATAAATCATTTTTCTTTTTAAAAAGCCGAAAAGGAGAAACATTGTTATTAGATATACTCCCGAGGTAGAGAGAGCAATTCCTGCGGCGGGAGGATTGATAATTCTTATAAAAAGAAAGTTCAAGACTATGTTCATTATTACTCCGACGATGGTTATTTTTAAGAGGCTTGCCATATCTTGTAAAGCAAGGAATACTCTTCCCAGAATCATTCCCGCTGTATAAAAGAAAAGCTGGAAGGAATAGCAAATAAGAATTATTGACGTTAAATTTGTTGCATGGGAATCAAATAGCCCTCTCTGGAATAAGAGCTTTATTATCGGTTTTGCAAAGATAACTAAAATCGCAGTTAACGGTATAAATATAAAGCTAGACATCCTTATGCTTTTGGTAAGAGAATCCTTCATTTCTTCAATCTTATTTTCAGCAACCTGAGATGAAAAGAACGGGAAAACTGCGATAGCAATAGATGAAGAAAAAATTATCAAAGGAACCTGAACAAGTTTTCCTGCATAGCCGAGAGCAGCAATACTCCCGGGAGCAAGATAGGAAGCCATAATCCTGTCAACAACGATATTGAATTGAGAGGCAATAATAGCTATGAAAAAAATAAAACCTAAAGATATCATTTCTCTTATTGCCGGGTGTTTCCAGCTAAAATCAAAGTAATGATAATACCCTTTTCCCTTTGTAATAGGAATTAGGAAAAGGAACTGCAGAATTAGACCTACAAGTAACCCATAAATAAGGGTAAAAATACTCAGCTGTTTTATAAAGAATAAAATAAACAAAATTGTGCTGATTGTAATAAACATTTGAGAAAAAGCCGGCCAAGCAAAATGCTCAAAAGCATTAAGAATGCCGGCCATAATCCCTATCAGCCCACTAAAAATAAGGGTAAAGCAGACTACACGCAACATCTTTATTGCTAAACTAATCGTTTCTGGTTTTAAACCATGGAAACCAAATCTGATAATCCAAGGAGCGAAAATATAAAGAAATAAAGAGGCAAAAATAAAAAAAATAAAAAGATAATTTGTGACTACTGAAGAAATACGATTTGCTTCTTTTTTGTCTTTAAGTTTATACCTAATAAATATAGGAATAAAAACAGCTCCAAATGTTGATAATAGAACGTTATTTATTAAATTTGGAACAGTAGTTGCTGCATAAAAGGCATCCATCGCCTTTGTAATTCCAAAATAATTTGCGACAAGGATTTCCTTTCCTAAACTTAGTATATGCCCGGAAGTACTTGCAATTATTAAAATCGATGTTGCTTTTGCTATCCTCAGATTTGTGTCCACAATTTTAAGCCCCAAAATAAACTTCCTGAATATAGAAGGAAATAATTCGGGAAATAAAAGACTTGTTTAATATCTTAATTCGGGCATTTTCTCCTACCATCTTTAAATTCTCCTCTGACTGAACAATTCTCGCTAAAAAAGATAACAATTCCTCTCTCGTTCCAGAGAGAAATTTGTAATATCACAAAATCAATCCTTCTTAAAAATGAATTCATTATTTCCATGCCCACCGCCTGCAGTTTTTAGATACTCCAATTGAAATCCTCTTCTATGATAGAATTCAAAAATTTCTTCTGGCCTTGCAACCTCAAACGGCCATCCTCCTACCCAATCTACCCAATCGTGATATTTATTCATTCCTCTCTTTCGTTGCGTTCTCTCTAATTTACGACGAGAAAGCATCTTTCTTAAACAGTGCCTGATTTCAAAAATCATCATTATGGAAAAGACATATACCGGTTTTAGCGAACTAGGTAATCTAGCGTAGAATTTTTTTACCTTTTTCCACATCTGACTGAACATACCCTGGTCATTATAAATGGCAATAAATAACTTACCTCCTTTTCTGACGAGGGGAACCACATTCTCTAAGGCCTGCCACATCTGCCCAGTATGGTGAAGTACGCCCCAGGAATAAATTATGTCAAAGGTTCCTATTTCGAAGAGAAATTTTGTATCTAACACAGACCCTTGCTTAATTACCCAATTCTCACTGCTTCTATAATATCTATACTTTAAAGTTCTGGTGGCATTTACGCTCTTTGCGGAGCAATCAAAAGAATAGACTTTCTCAGCATTAAGCCGCATCGCCGCTAATGAAAATAAACCACTCCCACATCCAACATCAAGAAAACTTTTTCCCTTAAATGATTCTAAAGCCAAAGCCCCCTGCAATGACCCAGTTGCTTCTTTAATAGTATACTCCTTAATATGATGGATAAACGACTCCCAGTTTTTTCCAAAG
The DNA here is from genome assembly GCA_046759165.1 of bacterium. Lineage (GTDB taxonomy): Bacteria > UBA6262 > WVXT01 > WVXT01 > WVXT01 > JBHIBS01. Next base: position 10,462 of record JBHIBS010000017.1, read on the forward strand.
TCAAAATTTTGGTTTTTCCTTTTATCTATCATTTACACTCGTAATCCTTACGGCTATATCCATGCATCAAAATTGAAATTTTATTTTCGCTAATTTTCCTTTTTAGAAATTCCACTAGCTCTTTATTGTCGCTTATCGGGAATATTCTATCTCCCTGCCAATATTCCCTGGGAATCGCTCCACTTTTTGTGCAGGCGTGGAAGGGAACAACGGATAAAGATACTGGCATTTTATCCCAAATTTTTCCATATACACTCTCCAATTGCTCTGATTTTGTAAAATAATTGGTATCGTGGTCTACCAGTGCAAATCTCATTTAATTATTTCCTTATATACTTGTAGATACTTCCGGGCTACCACACCTATGGAGTAATTTTCTTCAATTGTCCGTCTTGCCTCTCGGCCCAATCTATGAGCAGCTTCAGGCCGCCTTAGTAATGTTATTATTCCTTTTGCAAGTTTGTCCACACTGCCCGCCTGAACTAAAATTCCATTCTTTTTGTTCTCAATTACTTCTTCTGTCCCACCTATCTTAGTAGCCACGATCGGCAGTTCTGAAGCCATCGCTTCAAGCAGTGCATTAGATAATCCTTCCGCAAAGGAAGGAAAGACAAAGCCACTACCAGTTTGAAGGTATTCATTGACATTATCAACGTGACCCGTAAATCTTACAGATCCAATGATTTTTAACTCTTCCGCTAAGTTAATTAAGCCATTTTTCTGGGAACCATCGCCTACAATAAGGAGGTAACTTCCTTCTCTATCTTTTAAGACTCTTTGCCAGGCTCTAAATAACATTGCCAGTCCTTTAACCGACTCGAGTCTCCCCGAGTAAATCAGAATTGGCAGTGATGGAAAGTTAAAGCGTCTCTTTAAATGCTCCTTTTGCAGGTCATCGACTGGATGAAAAAGGGTTGTATCTACACCATTGGGAATCTTTGTTACCTTCCTTTTAGCAAATCCATAGTTTATCGATTCCCTCTTCACTTCCTCACTGGGACAAACGAAAACGTCACCATATTTCATTAGAAGTTTAAGCTTTGCCCTTCCAAGAAAAGTTCTATCGGAAGCTTTGATATCTCCAGTTTTCCCGGCGCCCGCAAATTTCACAATAACCTTCTTCCTTAACACTTCCCCTGCGATTGTTGCTGTAATTGCTGGGGAAGATGCTAGATGGGCATGGATAATCTGGTATTTCCTTCGATTTTTAACGAAGAAAAGAAATGATGAAAACATAAACAACAAAGAAGCAACAGTTCCCGACCCCAGAGTGAACAATCTATAAATCGGAACTCCTCCTACCTCTTCAAATCTCTTCAGTCCTTTTAACCTCTGGGTAATAACAAAGGGATTTATATTTCGCTTGCTTAATGCCTTGGCGAGCCTTAAAGCTTGAATTTCGGCTCCTCCCAAAACCGGAGGAAAATACGCAATAATCATGCAGACTCCAATTTTCATAGATCACCCTGAGTCAACATTGTTTCTCAGCGCTGTCCTTATGAAAGAAAGATGTATCCGGAATGTTACTTTCCTTTCGGAAGGACTCCAGAGGTGTCTTTATCTTTTTCAAAATTCTTTTCATAGGAAAATTTTTTTCGGGATAACTTTCAAGAAGGTATTAACTAGGGTTTGCATTTTCTTCACTTTTCTGAATTTTTCTCTGTAGAACTGAGCCTTCTTTTTCTCCTCTATAGGAAGGCTACTTTCCATCTCAGATATGACCTTCTCAAATCTATCTATACCCTCTAACATCTCATTTAGTCTTTGTTGTATGCCGATTTTAAACCTGTTAATTACTATTTTTAAGGTATCAGGGTTTGCCTCGTAAAAATCCTTTCTGGAACCCTTCACCCATACCTTTCTGACCGCACCCCACTTCTCCAATTCCCGAATATTTGTACTTACACTTCCCTTGCTTATTTTCAATCTTTCAACCATGTAATCGAGACAAACTGGCTCATCGCTTAGGAAAAGCAATGCGTATAGTTGTCCCACAGTTCGGCTAAGTCCCAGCCGACCACTCAGCTGCCCAGCAATTTCTGCGAATTCATCTCTTATTTTCTCAAGTTCAGGACTTTCCATAATTTTTGGGCTTTCTAATCATTGGTTTAGTACGTTTAGAATGTTCTAAATCAAGTATATGATAATTTTGCAATTTTGTCAAGCCCTATTTTGGACTTTTCTTCCGCCAAAGCTATGCTGGCAGGGCGAAGCTCCGGTACAGTATTGGTTCAAAGCTTACTCTGACGGGAGTTCTACTGCTGAGATCGTATTCTCAATTAGCTTAAGGTTGATCCTGTAAAGTTCATTTTGAGGGTCCAGTTCTATCGCCCTTCCGATCTCATCTATTGCTAAGTCGTACCTCTTCTGGATAAAGTAGACGCCGGCAAGGCCGCTATGGGCGTCTGCGGAATAGGGATTCAATTTCAGGGCTTTTCTGTACTCAGGAATAGCTTGAATTGGATTCCCTTCATCCATCCAGTACCTTCCCAGCCCCACATAAACACGAGAGTAATCAAATTCAAATAATCTATTTTCATAATCTCTCCCCGAGGAAATCAATTGGGGAAGGAGTTCTTTCAACTTTAAGATATTGTAGAATTCTTCCTTGGCTCTTTTGATCTCTTTTAAACCTAAGTGGCTCTCTCCCAGTCGTAAGCGGGCTAATAGATAGTATGGTTCTATATCAACTGCTTTTTGATATTCAGGCTTTGCGTTCTTAAACTCCTGACGGTCGAAGTAGTAGGAACCGAGCGCGAAGTGAAAAAACGGATTGTAAGGGTTATGCTTCACTGCCAGTTTAAATTCCCTCAAAACGTTTACTTTATCTTTAAGGTGATGGTAAATATGGCCTAACTCTTCATGGTAATCCGCCTCTGTGGGATGCAATTTTATAATCTTCTTATAGATTGAAACTGCTCTATCCTGTTCTCCTTCTCCCCTGTAATAATCGGCCAATTCCCTATGGTATTGAGCATTTAAAGGAACGAATTTCACGGCCTTTCTAAGTTCACCCCTATGTGCATAGTGATTTCCAAGATAGATTAGTGAGACAACGAGAAGCAAAATTGTGAGAATAGAAATCGATGTCCCTCTTAGCCACCCTGGAACTTGAACGTCGGAAAGCGAGCCGAGTTGCTCGTTAGGCGAAATCTGGGATAGGAATAGTTTACGATTATGAACCATAATCTCTGCTATAAAAAAGACTAAAATATAGGTTATTGCCGGCAGGTGGAGATTAAAATAGAAAAGACTTTGTGTTAATACTGCTAAAGCACCTGCCGAAGCGGCAATTACCTCAGCTTCGGAATTTAGGGAAAGATTACTACTTAATAATTTCTTTGCTCCCTTCACAATTATGTAAAAAACGGAACATACAAGAAATAGTACAATCATTCCCAACTCAGTACCTATTTGTAAATACTCATTGTATGCAAATTTTATATAAGTCCCATAGGCAGAGGGGAAACTCGCAATCCGAAGATTGGCAAAGTTTCCCGGGCCCAAACCCAGGAACGGATGTGCTGAGATTATTTCAAGACATCGACTCCAAATTCTGAATCTCTGGAGGAAGAGCTCTTTCAGAGTTTCCCCTCCCAATAATTGAAAAACTTTCATCGCAGAAGGAAAGATTAGAAATATTCCTATGATGGTAAGGATTACACATACTGCCGGTTTCTTATATAGGAAAATAGTTACAAATATAATTGCAACTAAGAGAGCAAGTACTCCACTTAACGAGCGAGTCAAAACCAAGCATATAAACATTAGAAGCGTAGATATGAGATAGAAGGCAAAGGTAATTGTATGTTTACCAATTATATATTTAGTGCTTACATTAACGGTAGTTGGACCACTCCACTTTCTACAAGTTAGTAGTTCAGATATCCCCAGGGTTATTCCTACTGCTAAGTAACCTGCTAAAAAGTCAGGAGTGGGAAGAGTTGCTTTAACTTCTAAATGAAGGAAAGATTGGAATAGACCAATGGCTGCAAGAATTGAAGCGGAATTGAAGATTATTTTAAATAGATAATTTCCTCTCAATATGCCTTTATCCGCTAAAAGTTCTACTAAGAGAAGATAGAGGAGAACAGAAGTGACTATTTTTATAAAAGAGAGAACGGAATTGTGGAGATATGTCGAATTGAGTACTGAAAAGAAGGAAAAGAATAGAATGAGACAAACTGGAAGATGGAGTGAAGGAGAGATGTAGAATTTTGTCCAAAGAGAGTTAAAATTTTTCCTTTTTGCTAAATAGAGAATTGATAAAATGAGGATTATCGCCTGGACTAAAGAGCGCGGAAATATCTCCTCTCCGCCACTGAACCAAGGGATATATAAAAAGATAGCTATTAAAACTAAACTAATTATTCCCGACATCTATCCTGGTTTGCATCTCTCTGGCTAATTCGATTATTCTTCGCCGGTAATCACCATTTTGCCTTTCGCAGGCTATGGCAGACTCCATGTAAAGAATAGCCTTCCTGTAATCCTTCTTTAACTCGTACAAATAGGAGAGACTAGCATAAAATGGGGCATACCACGGCAGCCGCTCAATTGCTTCTTTCAACTCAATTATCGCTTCGTCCAAGTAACTCGAGTAGCCTTCTCTCCTGTATTTGGCTAAATATACCCCTGCAAGTCCGTGATGGTACCAGGAGTTCAACCGGTCCAACTCGACCGCTCTCCCGTATTCAAATTCTGCCTTTCCTATGTTCTTCTTTTCCACTTTCACTAAATTTTCTAGATTTCTAATCTCCAAAAGCCGCTTACCCAGCTTGTAATGGCGATTTGCCAGAAATAGTCTGGTAACCCCTACCCCTACTCCCAAAATCGAAAAAGTAATTGCTCCTGTAAGTATTAGTCTGTTGGTCCTTCCTAATTGACGTCTATGCACTACGGGCCCTCCTACTCGGCAGTTTCTGCCTTCCGCCTTGGGGCCACCAATTAATAGACCCAAGAGAACCCAAAAAAGTATTGCATTCGCCGGAATAGATAGATTATAATCGATGAGATTATTAGACAATATGGCAACAAGGCTCCCAAATGCCCCGACTTCAAAAGAAAAGAATTTGAAACCCTTACATAGAAATTTAATACGCTTCCAAACTGCAAACAGCAACCAGAGGAAAGCACCCAATCCTATGACTCCCATATCTGCTGCAAGCTGTAAGAAATAGTTATAAGCATATGATGGATTTAATCCTGTAAGTTTATACTTGGCATAGGCTGTTTCGAACCCACCAAGACCAACCCCGATTAGGGGTCGCTCGTAAACCATCCTCAACGTTCCCCACCACCATAGAATGCGATTATAAACCTGTAATTGCGTGAGTTTAAGAAGTAGGAGAACTGCAATAAATACGGCTGTGGCGATAAATATATATCGAAATTTAATGAAGATTTGCTTCCCATACTTGAAATAGAGAATTGCAGAAATCCCAAGAATTACCCCTATAATCCCTCCCAAGGATTTCGTCAGGAACAAGCAACCAATCATTAATAAGCAACCAACTATATAAAAGAGGTAGGATTTGATAAATTCCGAGTTAGTCCAACTTTGTGCAGATAGAATCAGTGCTGTGGTAAATGGAATCACCATCGCTAAATATCCAGCTAAAATATTGGGATTAACCATTGTCCCAGTCGCCATATTCCCTCTAATGAATTGGTATATCCCGGTTATGGAAAGGAAGATACCAACTAATAATAATAAACGAATTAAATTCTCTTTCTGTTTCTTTTCTATTATAGTAGTTACCAAGTAGAACAAAAGCAGGTAATTGAGCAAATTGAAGATTTCGTTTCTGGTATTAAATCTGTTGGTTGAAAAGAGAAAGGAGATGCAAGCCACGCTCAAAAAGATCGCTAGAGGAAAGGAAACCCTCTTAAGCTGAACGCGGAATGGGGCCCTTGCTTCTAAAGTAGACGGGGGAAACCATAAAAGGAGGATGCTATATAGTAGGAGAGCTAAAAGGGATAAGAGATGGACAACGGTCGGCGCCCAGATATCCAGGCTCGCACGAGCAAGAGGGGAGAATATAAGAATCAGACCTAAAATTGCATAAATAGCCTTTTTTGGTATATATTTGTAATTCTCTATCCTCCCTCTCCTTGGGGCAGTAGACCCCGTTGAAATTCTATTTCTAACGGGGCCCTCGCAAAGGGATAATACAAAATTTCTAACGGGGTAAAACTCTCTTTAGAATCTTTTTACAAGGCAACCACAAATCCATCACCAATACCCTATTATTAATTAATCGTGCATAACATGGGGGGTTAAGAAAATCAGAAGTTCCAGCGTCCGTTTCTGTGTCTCTTTCTTCTTAAACAAGTAACCTAAAATGGGAATATCGCCTAAAACGGGCACCTGCATTGCTGTCCCTTTTTCTGTCTCACTAACCAGTCCACCAACCACCACTGTCTGTCCTTCGGTCATTGTAACTCTTGTCGTCGCCTTCCGGTCTGTGGTTTGCGGCCCCGCATCAGTATAACCCACAAAATCTTTCACTGCCACGCTAACATCCAGGCCTATCTGATTACCCGTCGGGCTAACTGTAGGAGTAACATCGAGAGTAGTTCCAATCTCCAGTTGCCCTAGCGTCTCAGTAGCCGCTCCGTCAGTAACTATTGTCTGCTTATAGGGGATTGTATCGCCCACATGGATATGTGCTGGACGGTTATTCTCCACCACAAGGGTCGGATTAGACAATGTCCTTGTTTTGGTTTTCTTTGCCAGAGCCCTTAAAGTGAGAGCGAGGTCTGCTCCACTCATTATTGTGGCTATGTTTAAGGTTGATGGAGTGCCCAGACTAAAGGGAGAAGCCATCTCTTCTGTTTTTCCGGTCATGGTTGTATCACCGAATTCACCACCGGCAGCAAAGGTTTTAGTCACGCTCCAATCTATTCCCAGATCCACACCCTTACTGATATCGACTTCCATAATCCTTGCCGTAATTTTTATCTGTGGCTTCTTGACATCGAGTTCCTTAATGAGTTTAGAAAGCTTCTCTATGCCCTCTGCTGTGGAAGTTACAATTAAGGCATTTGTGACATCAGCTACACTAACAATAGTATACTTCTTTTCTTCTTCTGTTAATGCCTTATCAATAGTATCTTTAACCTCTGAGGGATTTCTATTCTTCAGCAAAAATGTCTTTCTATAAGTTGGCATTTTGTTTTTATCTACAATTTTGATAACATTTTCAGAATATTGAATTGCTATCAGGCTCTTCTGTTCCAGAACAGTCTTTAGTGCTTCATCGAAGGGAACGTTGTGTAAGTGGATGGTAACCTTCCCTTCAACGTCCTCAGCTGGGACAAAATTCATCTCGGTTTTCAAGGCAAAGAAGCGAATTACTTCTGATATGTCAGCATCAACGAAATCTAAGCTCACTGGCTCCTGACTGATTGGACCCATTACCTCTCCTATCGCCATTCGTCTTTTCCTCTTCTCCACTATTGGCAGTTTAGCCAGCCTTCTCTCCCTTTCCTCTCTTCTTATCTTCTCTACCAGCCTTCTATGCTCTTCATCTTGAATGTTTGGTGCAATCTCTATTTTCTTTGTTATCTTCGGCCTTTTCTCTCTTTCTACTTTCACTATTTCAGGCACTTCTTTTTCTACCCTCTCTATCGCCTCTCTACCAAAAATAGTTAGGATAATCTGTTTCTCAGTGGCGGTAGACTCGTAATCAACCGACCTCGCCAAGTCGAGAACTACCCGAGTTATCTTAATAGGTTCATTCTGATACTGACCAGAACGGATTCTCTTAAGCAAGAAATCGCCTACATCTAACTCCTTCTGCTTCCAGTTGTGAACTGTATTAGTCATCTCCACTACCAACCTTGGCGGATTGGTGATCTTGAAACAGTGGTATTTTATGGGCCCAGTAGTGGTAATTATGATGTTCGACTTAGTTTTACTGATCTTCTGAACTTTCACATTGGTCAATTCCTCCCACTCAGGCACGGGGTTCTCTTCCTCGGCAACTAGGCCAACGTTTACAAAACTGACTAGCCCTAACACCAACGTAAATACTATACTAGCAAAAAGTAGTTTTCTCATTCGACCTTCTCCTGTTCGAATTCTCATTCTTCTGTTTTCAATATCAGCTCTCGAATGACATTATCACTGGTAATTAGAATTACCTTATCTTTTCTCACTATAGCTGCCACACCGTTTACAACCCTATTGTAATTATCTATTAGTTTGCCACCTTTAACTACATATCCTCTCCCCCCACCAGCATCGATCAGGGCATAGCGGTCCCTGGATGAAGGAGAAATCATAATTCCTGTTAATTTCAATCTACTTAGGTCAATTTCTATACCTCTTTTACCAACCCTTCCAATTGCCTCCGCCCTCTCCTCAGGAGGAGCAAATGGATCCCTGCACTTCTCACCCGCATATCTATACCTGACTTGCCTCTCCTCTTTTATTTCTTTAGCTGTGACAATCTCCTTCTCTTTTACGGGCTTTCTGGAGACTGGCTTGGTCTTCTTCTTGGGACAGCCGTTGAGCCCCAGGAGAATTAGAAGAAAAATAATTCTAATGATTTTACTATTCATTATTCTTTGAAAGTGTAGGTATAAAGTTGAAAATCTGCTAAAACGCCTTTCAGTTTTTCCTCTTCCTTTTCCACTATTGGTGTTAAGCTTAAATTTCTGACATGAAAAATTCTCTGATATTGACCTATTTCAGCCAGAAAGTATGCCAAATTATGGTAGTTAGTCTCCAAAGTCATTCGAAAAGGATGGGATATGTAATATTGCTTAAGTTCTTCCGCTCGGGGCTGAAAATCAGAAATGTCGACCTTAAACTTTCGTCCAGCATCGGTTATGTCTCGCAACACGCGAGGAATTTCCTTCTCTCTTGGTAACCTTTTTTCTGCTTCTTCCACCTTAACTTTGAGTAGTTCGTAATCGGTTTTTAGCTGATCCAGACGATTTGCTCTTTCTCTGGCGACTTCAAGTTTTGCTCGCTTTGCGACCAATTCCTTCTGAACCTTTTTCAACTTAATGTCGAGCGGACCATAGGCATATTTATAGAACATAAAAAAAACTAAGAGTCCAAGGATACCCAACATTACTTTCTGTTGTTTTGTCATCTTATTGTCTCAATCAAAGATATTCTTAAGTGCCCTGCCTGTACTCACAGGTTACCCCGAAGTTTCTTATTACTTCCTTTCCCTCTTTCCTTTTTTCGCTGGTTATCTTGCTGAGTTCAACTTTAGAAAAATTCTCAGCCTCACCCAATTTAGTAATAAAGTCGGCAATTGCATAGTTATCGATAGCCGAGGCCTCAATGGTAATATTTAAGAAGTCAGACTCACTTTTGGTCACCAGGGAGGTTAACCACACTCTGGAAGGAACTGTCCTTGCCAAATCCTCCAATAGTCGGGGATAGATCAAGCGATTTCCCGTCAAGCGCCGAATGACATCCAACTTCTTAGCCAGAGCTTCCTTGGACTTCCCTATCTCATCAACCTGTTTAACTATCGGTTCCAAAAGGACAAGTTCTTTCTCAATTCTTCTTGACTGACTCCTCAAGCGACCATATTGTCCAACCTTTAAGAAGTATAGTCCCAAGAATCCTCCTACCACCAGAATAGCTATACTGGAAAGGAGAAGCCTTTTCTCCCGCAGAGTAACTTTCTTCTCTATCTCTTTGGGCAGTAAATTAATCTTAATCATCTTTTAACTTTTGGCCTCTTTCCGACTACGGCATCCCGCCTGTATTGACTGCATTTGAAAGATACTTTGAGAAGAGCTTTTGGAATTTTAGCCAAAAAACAGGGCGACTTCTTGTCTTCCAAACAAATCATTCTCCGATCACCCCCAAAAGCGAGGAGCAATCTTGATTATTGCTGAGATCTTTGGCAATACTCAAGGACCAGAAAATCCTCAGCGAGCGAAATTCAATCCGAAGCCTGTCTTTCTTATTTGGTATCACCTTCGCGCCTACTGGCCAGTCCTACAGCCACAGCAAATAGCGGGGCCAGCTTCTGCCAATCCGCACCCGGGATTTTCGTTGTATCCATTCCCTGGAAAGGATTATTTATATCTACGGGCAACCCCAGTTCATCAATCAAAAATCTATGCAAGTTCTTCAATCTCGAACTGCCACCACTCAGGATAACCCTCTCCACGCTCTTTTCTCCCCCAGTTTGCGCCTGGTAGTAATCGATTGACCTCCGAACCTCTCCCACAAGTTCGCGGATAAGTGGCATCATGATGGTGGAAACCTGGACTTTTGTTTCATCTTTGGCAACTATACTTTCCAATTCTTCTTCTCCGCCTGTTAAAGTTAAACCATGCTCCTTTTTTAGATTTTCTGCCTCTGAATACTCAACTTGCAAATTTCTCTGAATTGCCCTGGTAAAACTACTGCCAGCAATGAATATATCGCGCACAATTTTTGAAACGCCATTTTCGAGAATATTAATGTTGGATGTTGTCGCTCCGAGATTGAGCAACATCACCGTCTCTGCACGCTCTTTATCCCTGGTAATTTCATAAGCATTTTCTAAAGCAAACGCATCTACGTCTATTATTAAGAGCTTTAGCCCCACACCCTCGATAATCTCTAACCGTTCTTGCAAAAACTCCTTTTTCGCTCCCACCAAAACTGTCTCCATTTTTGGTTGTCCATCTTCCATAACGTCGCCTAATATGTGTGTACTTATATTGACTTCACGAATGTCGAATGGAATGTAAGGTTCAGCTTCAAATTGGATGGTCTTTTCCAGATCGGAAGGGCTCATTCGGGGAAATCTCACATAACGAACAATTACCGCATTTCCAGAAACCGAAGTAGCAACCTTTTTCGTGCTTATTCTTGTAGTCGAGAGGAGGCTCTTTAGAGCAGAAGTCACCACTGCCTTTCTCTCTTCAGAAGAAAGCTCTTCGATAGAACCCGAGGGAATTTCACTAATCGCATACTTAGCAAGGCTCCATCTGGCAGTGGTTCCTTTCAATTCCACGAGCTTAATGGAGTGAGTCCCGATGTCTATACCCACTAAATCTTTACCGCTACTGAATATTCCCATTTTTTTCCTTTGGTTTCAATCATATAATATACAATAAAATATTCATTTGTCAACAATTTTTATCCTATCGCCAAAAACAGAATCGAAGGTTACTAAAATTTTCTCATCTACAAATATAAATTAAGTGAGAGTAAATCCGATTAAATCCTGGCTGGAACAGAAAAACCAATATTGTTCCCAGAGAAATATAGATTCCAAAAGGAACGGGCTGAAATTTCTTATATTTACCAGCAATTCTCAATGCCCCCCCGGTTATAGCACCCAGGAGGCTTGCTAAAAATATTACCCAGAGCACATTCACTGCCCCCAAGAAAGCACCTACTCCAGAGATTAGCTTTATATCTCCACCTCCCATAGCCTCTCTTTTAAACACGCTCCTCCCCAATAAGCCAATTAAATAGAGTATCCCGCCACCTATAAGAAGGCCCTGAAAAGAAGAGAGAACGAGAGACAATTCTTTAGAATTACTTATTATTATCCAGCTATGCTCTCTAAGAAAGGAGTTGAAAGGTGAAGAAAACAGGCCGAGAATAATTAATGGATAGGTGAATTTATTTGGGATGGTATAGGTTTGAAAGTCTATTGTCGAAACGATAATCAAAGACAATACTAAAAGAAAGAAAATTATTATTGTTAAAGGGGAATCCTGGAACTTCTGATAGGTGAGAAGGAAGAGAAATCCCGTTATTAGTTCTATCAAAGGATACTGAAGAGATATCCTTCTCCTACAGTAACGACATCTCCCTTCGAGGAGACCATAACTTATTAAGGGTATATTGTCATACCACTTAATTTGCTTTCCACATTTAGGACAGTATGAGCCTGGCTGGATTATCGATTTTCCTCGGGGTACCCGATAGATGCAGACATTGGCAAAACTGCCAAATCCCAAACCTAAAATGAAAATGAGAAGATAAAATAATAAAACCTCGGACCTCCTTCACCTCGTTAGAAATCAAAGATTTCTAATGGGGGATTACCATATTTTCTAAATGGCTCTTCGCTGTTGATCTCGCCCACTCATTTCTGCTTGTGGCAAGAATATTTTCCCAGATAGCTATTGCCTTTCCATATTTTCCTTCAGCTTTATAAATATTGGCGAGAAAAATCTTAACCACTTCAGGGCAGTCTCTATATCTAATCGCCTCCTCCAGAAGAGGAACAACTTTATCATACTCTTTCGTCTTGGTATAAACAATCGCTGCTATATAGAGGCGGAACTTCCAGAATTTCGGATTATTCTTAATTCCTTCTCGAAGAAGCTCGATTGCCTGATCGTATCGCCCGTGATTAAAGGCAAGAGAGCCACCGCCGAATAGATATGCATAATGGAAATAAGGGTCGAGCCGAACCACCTCCTGACACATGGGCAGTAAATTCTCGTACTCCCCTCTCTCGTGATGGTGTGGCAAATGAGTGTGCTCTTCTTCTTTTTCCAAAGCCCCATAATACTGCAGGAGTCTTATCCAAGCTAAATCTGAACAGAGTCGGCGAAGACCGAGCAGGCTCCCCCAGAAATAGATAAAAGAAGAAGGCTTCACCTGTACTATCGATGGCAGAGGAAATTCAAACCTCCTCTCTACCTGGTACTCAGAGAAAAGAGATAAGCCAAATAGGAACAAGATCAGAATGAGTAGCGAAATGGGCTTCTTCATTTCCTCATCTCAATGAGTCAGAAAACCATCAGAACTCTTTCCGGGAGAAAACAATAACTGAAAGCCAGGTGGCTACGCTTGCGTAAATTAAGGTATAGGCTACCTGCCAGAAAATAGTAATTCCATCTAAGGGACCGGGGTAACCCAGGTAGTCCTTAACATTCAAGTACTGAAAATTGGGCAAAAGATAGTAGATTGCTTTTAGAAATATTGTGATTTTTAATCCCTTTTCCAGCAATACATGATTTAGATATTTCAAATGGTCGGTAACATGACCCAGAATCCATAAGAAGAAAGCGGCAGAGATGCTCGAAATTGCTGAAGTCGAAATCAGAGAAATAAGAATTGCCAAAGCGCTTATAATTATCACTTTAAGGAAAATAAAAGTTACTGCCAGTAAGAACCTGAAGTCGAATCTCCAACCCTTAATGAATAGAAGAAATAGGAGCGCAGAGGACATTAAGAGAATATTAAACAAGGAGATAGAGAGAATACCAACGTAACGACCCCAGATATATTCGAAGCGCCTCACCGGTCTTACCAGAATGAGAGAGACGCTCCTATTCTCCATCTCCCCCAAGACGAGACCAACTGCTGCAAAAACAGCACTAAGGAAAGCAAATATTTCAATTGAACCCAGTCCAATATCTAAGATTACCCTCGTCTCCTCTTCTCCTGAAAGCATGGAGAAGAGAACAGAACTCACTATGATCACCAAGGCAAATAGAAGAATAGTATAAAAAATCTTGTGCCTGATGTTCTCTTTAACCGTATATTCTCCAATTGCAAATATCTTCTTCATTATACTTCCTCGGACACAGTCTCTGCAAAAAGGTCCTCCAGGCTAACTTCCAGGCCTCCCAACTCAACTACTCTTTTCAATTTTCCCTTATGTAGAATTCCTACCTGGTCGCAGACTCTCTCTACCTCTGTAACGAAATGTGAACTCAAAAGTATTGTCTTTCCCTCCTCCTTTAACCTCAGAATTGTCTGGCGCATCTTCTTAACTCCCAGAGGGTCGAGTCCAGAAGTGGGTTCATCCAATAGCAAAAGTTCTGGGTCGTGCAGAAGAACTTGAGCCATACCTATCCTCTCCAGCATTCCTTTAGAAAAGTCGGTTAAACGGTCGTTTCTGTTCTCCCTGAGGTCTACCAAATCTAATGTTCTTTCTACTCTATTTGCTCTCTCCTTTAGAGAAAAGTTATAAAGCTTACCATAAAAATGGAGTATCTCACTCGCCGTAAGATACATAAGGAAACAGGGAAATTCGGGAAGATAACCGACCCTGGAGGGTAGAGATATGTGGGGGACCCTCTGCCCAAAAATATAGGCGGAGCCTTTTGTTGGAAACAGCAAACCTACCAGAAGCTTAAGCAGGGTTGTCTTTCCTGAACCGTTCAGGCCTAAAAGCCCAAAAACCTTTCTATCTTCGATTTCGAGATTTAGATTCTCCAGAGCATTGGTCTTCTTTGACGTGAACAGGTATTTTCTCTTATATATTTTTGTCAGACCTTCTGTTCTGATGACAACCATTAGATAATAAAAAATAGGTTGATGGTTAATTAATTACTTATCAATTATCATGCCAATTTGTTTAATTCCATTAATTAACACATCAACCTATGCAGATTCAAAGGATTACCAGGTATTAACTACGTCGCCTCCCGAATCAACGTGGGTGCAATTAACGTTGCCCGTTCCAGCACCATCATAGAACCACAGGCCATCATCGCCAGCAACAGCAGTCTCTGCATTCGTCTCCGCATGCCCCATGCTACTAGGAAGCAAGACTGTAGGAACCGCATCTAAGTAAGTTGGGACGAGGGCAGCTAATGTCGCTGGCCAAGTACCATCGGTAGCACCGTAGCAGATAGACATAGCTGACCTGATGGCTCCGAGGTTACCCTGGGTCCTCGCCTCCCTGGCTCTGTCAATCAGATTAGCAAATCTGGGGATGGCGATTGCGGCCAAGATGCCAATAATTGCCACCACAATCATTAGCTCAATCAAGGTAAAACCTTTGCTCTTCCTATGAATTCTCAACACTCTATATCACCTCCTTTCTATGATATATGTTACCACACTTTTCCCCAGCTGTCAACTAATTTTCAAATTAAAAGCCGGTTTTACCTGCCAACCAGCGCACCGATCTGGAACATAGGCATATACATCGAAATGGCAATAGCGCCAATGATAATACCCATAAAAACAATGACTACTGGCTCAATCATGGAAGTTAGACCTGAAACAGCAGCGTCGACTTCCTGCTCATAAAACTCGGCAATTTTCGATAACATTGCGTCTAAGTTACCTGTCTCCTCGCCCACTGAAATCATCTGGGTTACCATTGGTGGAAAGGCACCACTTGCCCTCAAGGGCTCGGATATTCTCTCTCCTTCCCGAATAGCTTCCTTTGCTGCCAGGACAGCTTTTTCAATGACTCTATTTCCTGAAGTCCTTGCCACAGTGTCGAGAGCCTGAAGTATTGGAACGCCACTTTTAACCAGCGTCCCGAGAGTCCTGGTAAATTTAGCCACAGCTACCTTTCTTAATAGCGCCCCGAAAATGGGCAGTCTGAGCAGCAACCTGTCTATACGCATACTTCCCGCCTCTGTCTTATAGTATTGTCTTAGACCCACAACAAAAGCAATAAGACCAATAATTATGAAGATAATATAATGCTTAAGAAAATTACTAAGCATAAGGAGTATCTGGGTAGGAAGCGGCAACTGGGCACTCACCTGTTGGAATATTTTAACAAAGGCAGGGACAACCACCGTCACCAAGAATGTAGTAACGCCACCGGCAACAAGGGCAATCACTGCCGGATAGACCATTGCTGATTTAATCTTTCCTCGCAATGTGGCGGCAGCCTCCTGGTAGCCTGAGATCCTCTCGAGAATAACATCCAAGATACCTCCAAGTTCTCCAGCCTTCACCATACTGACATATAAGTCACTGAATACTGTAGGGTGCCGGCTGAGAGCTTCAGTAATCGATGTTCCTGACTCGATGTCCTCTCGCACAGTGGTGATAACTTTTTTGAAAGCCGGATTATCTATCTGGTTCATAAGGATTGTTAAACCCTGAACAATCGGCACACCAGCTCCAATCAGTGTGGATAGCTGCCGGCTAAATAGAACGAGGTCCTTATGTCTTACTTTTCGTTTCAAGAAGTTTATACTATCCAGAGCATCTCTTAAAGCATTCTTTTTAGATTCTCCGATTTCCAAAACGATAAACCTCTGGCGTCTGAGGCGATCGATAACCATCCTCTGTTCTCTCGCTTCCATTGTCCCCGTCAAAACATTTCCCTGGGGACTCCTGACCTTATAACTGAAGAGTGCCATTCTCACCTCACCTCTTGTTCTTCATCCCCACCACCACATCCTCTTCCTTCTTGCAAATTCTCTTTAAATCCTCGACATCCGGACTCTCTGTCAAGGCCTGAGCGTAAGTGATCTGCCTACGCGTGTAGAGGTCGTAGAGGCTCCAGTTCATTGTCTGCATTCCAAATTTTCCTCCTGCCTGCATAGCTGAAGGAATCTGCTCGGCCTTCTCTTCCCTTATCATATTCCTGATGGCTGGAGTAATCCTTAAAACTTCCACTGCCAGGCATCTCCCGTTGCCATTCGCTTTGGGGAGTAATCTCTGACAGAAAACGGCTTGCAGGACAAAGGATAACTGAGAACGAATTTGCGGTTGCTGGTATGGAGGGAAAACATCTATGATTCTATTAACTGATTGTGTGGCATCTGTTGTGTGCAGAGTGGCAAAGACCAGATGCCCTGTCTCAGCGATTGTTAGTGCGGAAGCAATAGTTTCCAGGTCACGCATTTCGCCAACCAGAATGAAATTTGGGTCCTGGCGAAATACATGTCTTAGTGCCTCGGCAAAGGAAGAAGTATCACTACCTACCTCTCTCTGGCTGACTATACAACTCTTGTGGGCATGAATGTACTCGATGGGATCCTCAACTGTAACAATGTGTCCGCTCCGGTGCTCGTTAATGTAATTTATCATTGAAGCAAGGGTTGTCGTCTTACCACAGCCGGTAGGACCTGTTACTAGGACCAAGCCGGCAGGCAACTTAAGCACGTCAAAAACTACTGGTGGCAGTCCGAGTTCCTCAAAAGTCATAAAATAGTTAGGTACTGCCCTCAGAGATGCAGCTACGATCCCTCGTTGCCTGAACACGTTCATTCGAACACGTCCTATGTTTTTGATTCCAAAGGAGAGGTCGAGCTCGTTTGTAGATTCAAATCTCTCTTTCTGTTTATCGGTTAGGAGGCTATAGATTAGTCTCTGACATTGGTCCGGGTGAAGCTTCTCATATTCTGTGGGGACAAGTTCTCCATCAATCCTCAAGGTAGGTGGAGCATCCACTGTTAAGTGCAAATCGGATGCTCCCTTGTCCATGGTTAATTGAAGTAATTCATCAATAGAGACCAAAAATCACTCCTTCTAATATCATCCGACATCAGCAAATGTGACCCTCATCACCTCTTCAACTGTGGTTACACCTGCCAAAAGTTTCTTGATGGCAGCCTCTCGTAAAGTTAGCATGCCACACTCTCTCGCTTTTGCCTTGATCAAATGCGTCGATTCCCTATTTATGACAAGCTCCCTTATATCGTCAGTAATTTCCATAACCTCAAAGCACGCTGTCCGTCCCCGATAACCAGTGTTACTGCAGTTATCACACCCTTTGCCCCGATACAGGGTCACTTTCTTTTCACGTTTTATCTCTTCATCTTTGACTCCGATACCTGAAAGGAAATCGGCCGGAACCTCGTAGGGTTCCTTACAATGTTTACAGATTACCCTAATTAATCTCTGAGCAACAACCATAACTACTGTTGAAGTGGTCAGGAAAGGTTCGATGCCCATATTATTCAAACGGGTCACAGCACCCGGAGCATCGTTAGTGTGAAGAGTAGAAAATACTAAGTGTCCCGTCAGTGCTGCATTAATGGCGATCTCAGCAGTCTCAGTATCCCGGATTTCACCAACCATAATTATATCCGGGTCCTGACGCAAAAATGACCTCAGACCAGCCGCAAAAGTTAAACCGATGTCCGGTTTTGCCTGTACTTGGTTGATGCCTTGCAGGACATATTCTACAGGGTCTTCTATGGTGATGATGTTACGGTCAGGATAATTGAGAGTGCTGAGAGTAGAATAGAGGGTGGTAGATTTACCAGAACCGGTTGGCCCTGTATCCAGGATGATTCCATAAGGCACTTCGATATTCTTCTTGTAAATGGAAAGAACTTCTGATTCAAATCCGAGCTTGGTCAAATCGAGACACAAAGAGGAAGCATCCAGAATACGCATAACCACTTTCTCGCCGAAGGAAGTAGGTAGAACAGAGACCCTCAGGTCAACCTCTTTATCCATCACTCTAATCTTAATTCTACCGTCCTGGGGCAAGCGGCGTTCAGCAATGTCCAGTGAAGCCATAATCTTTAACCGAGAAACAACTGCATTCTGCAATTTCTTGGGCGGGGCAGACACTTCATGTAAGACCCCATCGATTCGATAACGCACCCTGAGCATCTTCTCATAAGGCTCGATATGGACGTCCGAAGCCCCTGATTTGACAGCTCCGGTCAAGACAAGGTTCACGATCTTAATTACCGGCGCCTGTTCTCCAGCCGTCTCCAGAGCAATGATATCCTCTCCTCCGGACTCGCTCATTCTCACTACCTCTACATTTTCCTCACCCTCTGCCGAGAGTTCCATCTCTTTCAAGATATCTCCCATAGAGCCTTTAGCTCCATAATACCTCTCAATAGCATTCGTAATCTCACTGTCTGAGGCAATCACTACATTAATTTCTTTCCCTGTCATCAGTCTCAGATCATCAATGGCAAAGACATTTAATGGGTCACTCATTGCTATTGTGAGGGTTTTCCCGTCAAGCGCAATTGGAATTAGGGTTTGATGCCTTGCGACGCTCTCTGGAACACTTTTAATGACCTCTTCGTCAATTTCCCCATATTCAGATAGGCTAACGTAAGATACACCGCACTGTTTACCCAGGAAAGCTAATAAAACATCCTCAGTAATATAGCCCAGTTCCATGAGGACTTCACCCAACTTGCCTCCCCTGATTTTTTCTTCCTCTAAAGCTTCTTGCAATTGTTCGGCTGTAATTATCCCCACTTCTACTAATAAGTCACCCAATTTCTTTCTTATTGCCACACCCCTAGCCATAGTTCCTCTAAATCCTCTCTAACCTAGAAAAGCATAAAGTAAACTTCCTAGTTTTTAGTATAGCATAGCCCTTTCACTTTGTCAACAGCTTTATTCTCAAGCGTGCCTCAACCTGTCGAGGAACGAGTCCCTCTACCCTGCCCTTCAGGCTAACTACTTCCTTGACTATGCTCGAACTCAAGTAAGTATACGCCTCTGCAGGCATCAGGAAGACCGTTTCGATATCTGGTGCTAACTTGCGGTTCATTAATGCCATTTGAAACTCATATTCGAAGTCAGACACTGCCCGTAGTCCCCTGATGATAATATTTGCTCTCTTCTTCTTCACGTAGTCGACTAACAATCCATCGAAATGGGAGACCACAACCCCTGAAAGTCTTCTGGTTGCCTCTCCCAGCATCTGCATTCGTTCATCCATAGAAAATAATGCTTTTTTGGTGGGATTTTCAATCACTGCCACTATTAGGCGGTCAAATAACTGAATTGCTCTTTTTATTACGTCAATGTGTCCATTGGTAACCGGATCGAAACTCCCTGGATAAACAGCAATTTTCTTCTTTCTCATTTTTTGCTCCTTCTTTATGTTTTTATTGCACAAAACTAATTATCCCACACTTGCTAGGCCGAATCTCTTTCTAAATTTCTCTTTAAACATTTGTCTAATTACTCCGTTTTCCGGAAGAGTTAGAAAAGGGTCTCTATTAATCAGATGGAAGGCTGCCCGGCGTGCCAGTTCTAATTCACGATAGTCAGAAACAATATTACCAATTTTAAATTCAGGAAACCCGTGCTGTTGAGTGCCAAAGAATTCCCCAGCACCGCGCAACCTCAAGTCCTCTTCTGCGATGCGAAATCCATTGTTAGTTTCCATCATAATTTGTAATCTTTTTTTTGCTTCCTCTGTTTTAGGTTGTCCAAGCAAAACGCAAAGGGACTGTTCAGTACCTCTCCCCACCCTTCCCCGCAATTGGTGCAGAGTAGCCAACCCAAACCTTTCGCTGTGCTCAATAACCATCAAACAGGCATTGGCCACATCGATACCCACCTCAATTATGCTAGTGGTAATCAAAATATCAAATTCCTTGTTCAAAAATTTCATCATCACGTGTTCCTTCTCTTCACTCTTCATCTGGCCGTGCAGGAGACCAACCCTGAAGTCTCTAAATACAGTAGCTATCAATCTCTCTGCCATTTTCACTGCAGCGCGTAATTCCAACTTATCCGATTCATTAATTATTGGATAGACAATATAAGCCTGCTGTCCTTTTCTCACCCCTTCTATAACCATCAGATAAGCCTCCTCCTCAGAAAGTCTCTGGGTGAGGACCTTTCTCCTTCCAGGCGGCAATTGATCGATTACAGAAACGTCCAGATCTCCATAAACTGTTAGGGCTAATGTGCGAGGTATTGGCGTGGCTGTCATTACCAGAATATCCAGATTTTCTCCCTTCTTCCTCAACCTTGCCCTCTGCATAACTCCAAACTTATGCTGTTCGTCAATGACTGCCAGAGCTAAATTGGAAAATTTGACCCCCTTTTCAATTAATGCGTGAGTGCCGATAATTATCTGAGATTCGCCCCGGGCAATTCTCTGGTAAAGTTCTCTCTTCCTCTTCTGTCCCATTCTCCCTGTGGCCAATTCCACTTTAACTTCTAAACCCTCTAGCATCTGGCGCAAGGTTAGATAATGTTGTTCAGCCAGAATTTCAGTGGGAGCCATCACTGCAGCCTGATACCCGTTCTCCACAGCTAAGAGAAGAGCTGCCAGCGCCACCACTGTCTTACCACTTCCCACATCTCCCTGGAGCAGCCTGTTCATTGGCCTGGGCGATATGAGGTCATCAAAAATTTCTCTGATTACTCTTTTCTGAGCAGAGGTGAAATCGAAAGGTAACTTCTGTTTGAAGGCTGTTAAGAGATTTTTTTTCACCCGATACTTCCTATTCTTCTCCATCATCTTCACACGCCGTCTTCTCAACGCCATAGCCAATTCCCAGAAGAAAAATTCCTCAAATATGATTCTTCTCCGGGCCGCCTCTCCCTTTTCCCAGCCGGAGGGAAAGTGCATATTATATACAGCTTCTTGATAAGGCATCAAGTTATATTCTCTGAGGATGGTTTCAGATAGGGTCTCTTTTAAATAGGAAAGGTATGAATCGAGCGCTCTCTTAATCAGCGTCCTTAAGAAACGCAGATTCAGTTTTGGGGTAACTTGATATATGGGGACAATTCTTTTAGTATGAATTAAGTCATCTTCTTTTCCTGCTAGTTTCTCGTAAGTAAAATTGGTAACCTGCAAATCACGAAAGGTGCGTTCAAATTTCCCGTGCAGAACAACTGAAGTGCCAGGAGGGAGGGAATCTTTCAAGTAGAGCTGGTTAAAGCAGACCATTGTTGCCCTGCTACTGCCATCTTCAAGGAGAATCTTCAGAAGGGGCTTTCCACCTTTGGTAAATGTAATCTGATGCTCGGCAACTACTGCCAGGACTGTGGCTTCTTCCCCATGGGTGATTTGTGCAAAGAGCTTCAAACGGGCGCGATCTTCATGTCGGAAGGGAAAATAAGTAACAAGGTCTCCCACTGTCTCAATGCCGATTTTCTTCAATATTCTTGCTCTCTCGGGTCCCACACCCTTCAAGAACTGAACCGACATATTCAAATCTTTCATGATAATTACAAAAATAGTAAGGTAGCACGCAACCTTTGTGGTTAAAAAGGCAGTTTATTCGTCTCTGGCAATTTTTTTAACGTTGCGGGAGCCATCTCTCCATAGATGCAAAAGCAAACTCGTTCCGACTACGTCGGAACTCGGACAAGCTTTTGCTAGATTAGAAAGATAGCCGAGATGGCTTCCTCACTAAAAATTGCAACGCTCCTCACAAACTGTCCTTTTAACTACAAAAGATTTTTTGTGCTTTTTGATACTAAAATACTCTTGCAATTATTTTTATATTTTGCTAAACTACTAAAAATCTTATGGGAGGACGCAATTGCCTAAGAAATGCGTAATCTGCGGTAAATCTGTGCGCTCTGGTTCCAATATCAGTCACTCCCACCACAAAACAAAACGAAAATTTAAACCCAATTTACAGAAAGTGAACATAATTCTAAATGGAAGAAAAAAGAGAGCCTACGTATGTACGCAATGCATTGCCGGAGGCAAAATCATAAAACCCGCCTGAAGTCCTTGCCAATTCAAAAAATTAGACTCAAAGAACAGAGATAACTATAAACAGGACCCTGGATACCATCGAGATAATATCTCTTGACGGCAAAATCTAAAAGATATAAGCCTCTGTTGTAACCAAAACCACAGGTATAATTCACTTTCCTCTTTTCACTCAAATTCTCACCGAACATTCCCAGCCGAAGAGAAGTATTGCGAGCAAGAATATACTCCAACCCGAAGTGGTAAACTGCCAGGGATTTCGCACCACCATTTTCTTTTGCATAGAATCTCTGCTCAAAATCGGAAGCAAGGGTCAAAAGTTCTGCTATCTTCATCCCCATACCTACTCTGAGATTTAATGGCAAGCGATCTGAACGGTAGTCACTCCAGTAGATGTAAGCAGGACCATTCTCTAAGGAAATTCCAAGCTTGAGTAATGGTGAATGAGTGTAAATTATCCCCCAATCTAAACCCCACCCATTTCCTGTAGAGATGTTTGCGTGAGGCGGAGGGCCATCTTGAGCAATTCCCAGCGAGCCATACAGATAGCTTATATTCATGCCAAAAGAAATCTTTGAACTATAGGGAATAGCAAAGGAGAAGGTATATTTGTTGATATTAATCTCTCGCTCGGAGTAGGGGAGGTTATCTTCTTCTCTGAAATTGGATAACGATCGCCAGCTCAACCCGCCCCGACTACTACAAAAAGATAAGTAAGTGAACCACTTGCCCTGCAAGGGCTCTCTGTTTACAATATCCTCTCTTTTCGCCCCACTCCTTGCCAGATCAAACATAAGAGTACATAGATTGCTCTCTAAGAAAACCAATCCAGCAGGATTCCAGTAAGGAGCATCGGCGTTGTCGACTAAAGCAACAAACGACTCCCCCATTCCGCTTGGCTTCGCTCCTATAGGTATGCCGTCAAAAGAATTATAGAGAATGGGAGAAGACTCTTTAGCAAAACAGAAAATAGCTGAAAAGAATATTAGAGAGACAACAATGGAAACCTTCAATATAGTCTCCTTGAAGGAAGTTTATATCATCCATTACATTTTTTGACTATTTTCTTTATTGTTCCTCCTCCCAGGACCACATCTCCATCGTAAAAGACTAGCGCCTGACCAGGAGTAGCTGATCGAACAGGCTTTCTGAACCTGACTAATGCTCTTCCATCACCCAGAGGAGATACTACTGCTTTCTCCCCTGCGTGGTTGTATCTTATTTTAGCTACTACTTCCAGGTCTTCTTCCGCTTCTTCCTGTAATATGAAATGTAAGTCCTCTGCAATAAGTTCCTCAGAAAATAGCCCCTTTTCAGGACCCACGGCGATCCTGTTATGCTCAGGATCTATTGAAATCACATAAAAAGGTCTTCCATAAGCTCCGATTCCTCTCCTCTGACCAACAGTATAAGAAGCTATACCCTCGTGCCCACCCAGAACATTTCCGTTGACATCAACTATCTCTCCGGGAATGGAAGGGAAGTGAGAAGATAAAAATTTTCGGTAATCTCCATCTATAAAACAGATCTCTTGACTTGCTTCCTTCTCAGCTACAGACAAGCCAAATTTTTTGGCGATCTTTCGGACCTCTTCCTTCCCGTAACCTCCTAAAACCATTAAAATTCGTGCCATCTGCTCTTGTGTTAGAGTATACAAGAAGTAGGACTGTTCTCCATTCCCTTGTACTCCTTTTCTCAGAAGATATCGTCCGGACTTCTTTTCTATTCTGGCGTAATGGCCTGTGGCTAAATATTGAGCCCCTAACTCTTCTGCTTTTTCCAATAGAAGTTTGAATTTTATCTCCCGATTACAGAGAATACAGGGATTGGGAGTCCTGCCTCTCCGGTACTCCTGGCAGAAATGGTCAATAACCTTCTCCTGAAATTCCTTCTGGAAATTTAAGACATAAAAGGGAACTTTCAACTTGAGCGCCACACTTCGCGCATCATTGATCCCCTGTAGACTACAACAGCGATTCTTTCGGAAGGATGGATGAAGAGTCTCCTCACAAAAAGGATAGAGGTACATAGATATTCCGATTACATCGTATCCTTCCTCTTTCAGTATTGCTGCTGTAGTCGAGGAATCGACCCCGCCAGACATTGCCACCACTACTCTTTTCATCATTCGATACTCTCTTAGAAATAGCACCCTTTCTTCTTTTAAGCTCTTAATCTTTTAGTCTTTTAAACTCTTAGTCTTTTAGTGTTTTAAGCTTTTAGTCTTTTAGTCTGTTAAGCTCTTATCATTCGAACTCTATCTGAATGACCCCAAGGGGACAGGCGGGTAGGCAGAGCCCACAGAGGAGGCATCTGTCCCGATCGAATTCCAATTTCCAGCTCTCTGTATTCATTGAGAGCGCCTTTGGACTGCAGACAGCTATACACGCCCCACACGAGATACATTCCTCATCATTTAGTTTTATATCCTTGGCCAGTGGCTGGATACCAACTTTCTTATCTTCCAGATATTTCACACCTTTATTAATTACTTCCGTGTCCCCTTCCAATTCCAGCACCATTTTCCCTTCCTCTTTAGGTGTGACCTGAGCGCGCAGGATATTTAGAACTAAATCGTAATTCTTGACCAGGCGGTAAATTATTGGTTGATCAACCAATTCGGGAGGAAAAGTTAAAACTATTCTCTTTTTCGCCATCCAAACCTCCTCAACTGCTCAGACATTAATGTCTAAAGGCTTAAATTTCTCATCCACCGGTAGTCGTTGAATAGGCTCTTGTAAAAAGAATTTCCCCTTTTTAATCCAATCTTTCAGAATCTGAGCTATCTCTCTGGCTTTGTAAAGGCTGGAGAGTGGTGCAGTGGGAATTTTCTTCCCTCTTATTTCGATTTCGCCGCTCCTTAACTCCTTATAGCTTACTCTGCCCAGACTTGGTTTTTCTCTTCTGGGAAGACTGTAATCAACCACTGTAGTATATATCTCATCGTCAGAGACGGAGACAAAATGTGCCATCTCTTCATCGAGGATAGGAATGGGTATCCCAATCCCTACAATAAGGGTAACACCATACCTGTAGAAGATTGCTGCCCTCAAAAAATTGCGGCTCATCTGTTTCAAATTGCCTATCAGACAAAGGGTACCTGCGGGAGCCATCGGTATTTTAGTTTTCTCATTCCTCACTTGGAGGGGATTATGTTGTGTTCCCTCCCAGGCAATGTAACCCTGTGCTCCGCCGAGAAATATCCTGCTCCCCACACCAATAGTGCGATATAAAGGATCGTTAATTAGAGGGGAAAGCTGTGAACAGTTACAATAATTTGCATTGCCGAAGTTTGGCAATAGAACGCCCATATATGTATAGATTGTTCTATCCGATGAGTTAGTAGCTACTGAATAATTTTGATAAGCGTTCCTTGGATTGAAAAGAATTGCCTGATTGATTGAGCTTAAGGTAATGTAAGATTCGAATTCTTTTCTGGGATAACAATCTGTTCCATATGCAGTAGCTTTAAGCCTCACCTTTTTACCCGAGATCAAATCCTCAATCACATGTGCCCCACCATATTCCATCCCTCTGGCCTCAGAAAGCTCAGTTGCTCCAATATAAGCATCAACTGCCGCTACCCCCGCATAAGCTGGAACATTGTTCAGCCATACCTTCTGCATCTTTATAGGCGGATCGGTATGCCCGAAATTCAGTAAAGCTCCAGAGGAACACATTGGCCCAAAGGTAGCTGTGGTTACCACGTCTACTTCCTTAGCAACTCTCTTTTCCCCTTTCCCTCTTACGAGGTCAATAACCTCTTCAGCAGTTACCACCACGGCTTCACCCTTTCTAATCTTTTCATTAATCTCTGCAAAAGTTTTAGCCATCCATTCCTCCTATGCAAATCTTTTAACCGTCAATCTTGAGCCTCTTCTTCCCGATGTCATCGATTACCTTCTGGTGTCTTTTGCAAAATTCGGGCTTATTCAACTGCGCATTTATCACTTCCTCCTGCCAGTGTGCATTATAAAGCCTACATTTGTTATCTTCACAAAAGGGCTCACCCGATATGGAAAAAAATAGAGCCTGCATGCAATAGCCTTTCATTACTTCGGTCAGCCGTGGATCGTCGTAGTCAATAAACTTCTCTCTAAATCTATTCTTCAGGGTAATTGTATCAATTCCCAATTGCTTCTGTAAATAGAACTTTCTCGGCTTAGCTGGAGCTTCCACGATGCCTGTAGTGGAAATAATGGAGGGAAACCCATACACGCTTACCCGGGCATGGTAACGACGGTTATTTTCATCCCAAGTACCGAATAGTTGGTCTGTAAAAATAATCACCAGACAATGCCAGTTACGTTCTTCCTCTTTTATCAAGTCCTGATATAATGCCTGGA
Source organism: bacterium (assembly GCA_046759165.1). Classification (GTDB taxonomy): domain Bacteria; phylum UBA6262; class WVXT01; order WVXT01; family WVXT01; genus JBHIBS01. The sequence goes on from JBHIBS010000017.1 coordinate 36,899, forward strand.
GCTTCAAGCCATCGTAAAGTATGCCAAAACTTCTATTCTCTGAATTTTGGAGTCTCCTTTTCTCGTATTCCACCTCAGCAGCTAGTGGATGAAAAGTGGGGTAGTGGCTGCGAAGGTCTCGAATCTTACATCTGGCTATCTCCTCAGCCAACTCTCTTAGGGAGGAATCCTCCATTCCCTTCGTAACTTCAGCAATGAAATTGCCCCTAACCTCAACCTTAACGCCACCCGACTTCTCCTTCAGATACCGCGCTATTTCCGTAATGTTTAGGGATTGAGTCTTGCTACCATCATAAAGAAAAATTTTCATTTCTCCTTGATACTCAACTTTTCCAATACTATCTCCGCACCTCTCTTTCCAGAAAAAAGCATTGCACCAAAAGTAGGTCCCATCCTAGGAAGACCATAAGTAGTGGCCACAGCCATGCCCACTACTACAAGGCCGGGATAGGCTTCCCCAGTATGCTCCACTACGAGATTCTCAGACCTCTCAAGCCACATTGCTCCAAAGCCCTCCATCTTTATTAGTTTCCTCTCTTCAAGTTTTCTCACTACCGAGGCATCGTGTCCAGTCGCATCGATTACCATTCTGGCTTCTAAGGCCACAGGGTCAACACAGGTGATCTCACGAGGTAAAGACGATATAGGAGTCCAGTTGACTACAGCACCATTCACTCTACCTCCTTCCCGGAGCACAAGGTCGTCAAAAACGGTCATACTGGCAAACTTCACACCACTGTCACAGGTAGCTCCAATAAGTTTCGAACAAGCATGAGGTCCATCTGCTACATAGAGCCCCTCGCTCACTTCCTCATACGGCACAGCCAGTTCTTCCAGGATTTTCTGTGCAGGTTCTCTCACTGTTATTTTATTCATTAAGTACCCACCAATCCAGAAACCCCCACCAAGATAATTATTTCTCTCTATAATTAAGACTTTAAGTCCTTTGGTGGCCAGTTCTTTTCCCGCCATTAGTCCACTGGGCCCACCACCCACAATAAGACAATCGCTTTCCACATACTCGGAAAACTGCCTGGCAAACTCATCTACAATAGCTCGAGTAACCTCTTTTTCTCCCACTGGTGCAAATAGTTTCTTGTCCATATTCTTCTCCTTTCGCTTCGCTCAATCCGACCGGGGCGCTCACCGTCTCGCGCCCGCGCCTTT
>JBHIBS010000018.1:0-33331 GCA_046759165.1 bacterium
TTGTAGGCACAAATTCAATTTGTGCAATTTGTGAAAAAGTTTTGGAATTTTAACCAAAAAACGAGGACGACATATTCGCATAATGCGAGGGAATTCAGTCGCTGGCAATGACAGGCGGTGCTCGAAAAGCAAAAAATTGTCAGCGAGTGAACCAAATCCTGAGCATATCTTCCGACACTAACCTAGCCCTCACCATATTTGTAATAGGCTGCACATGTCCCTTCGGAAGATACCATGCACGGTCCGTAGGGATGCTCAGGATTACAGATTCTCCTATATAATTTGCACTGTGTTGGCCTCTTTACTCCCCTCAGCACCTCTCCACAAACACAATCTGGATTCTCTTTACTCTTCCTTGTTTTTGGTCGAAACTCTTTTTCCGCATCTAAGTCAGAAAATTCCCTCTTCAACCTGAGACCGCTTTTAGGGATAATTCCCAGACCTCGCCACCTAACATCACTTACCTCAAACACTTCAGATATTAACTCTTGGGCAATCCTGTTCCCTTCCGGCCGAACGGCGCGAAAATATTGAATCTCTACTGCGGCTCTCTTCTCTTTAATCTGCTTCAGTAACATATAGATAGAATGCAAAACGTCCAGTGGTTCAAAACCAGTAATCACGCAGGGAATGCTATACTTGTGGGCTATAAATCTGTAAGCGTCACTCCCTATGGTAACACTCACATGCCCTGGGCAGATGAAACCATCTATCTTAACCTCTTTTGACTCCAATAGCGCTTCCATTGCTGGAGGGATGAGCTTGTGACTGGAGAAGATATAAAAGTTCTCAATTTTCTGTTTTCGCGCATCGAGCAGAGAGGCAGCGATAAGGGGCGAGGTGGTCTCAAAACCAATGGCTAAAAAGATAACTTTCTTGGCAGGATTCTCCCTTACAATCCTTAAACTTTCGTTGGGACTGTAAACCACTCTTATATCAGCACCGTTCCCTTTCTCTTTCTCGAGGCTGGAATCGGTCCCAGGAACTCTTACCATATCGCCAAAGGTAGTAATTATCACATCTCTATTCTTCGCTAAGGCAATCACTTTATCAATGTCTTCTTGAGATGTTACACAAACCGGGCAGCCAGGACCTGACAAGAGGTTTACATTCTTCGGGAGCATTCCCTTCAGTCCCTGCTTGAATATAACCATTGTATGAGTGCCACAAACTTCCATAAGGTTGACTTTAAAGGAGTCGAACTCCTTTATCTTCTTAACTATTCTTTGCGCTATACCCCTGTCTCTAAACTCATCAACAAACTTCATGCTATCTCCCTCAACAGCCTTAGAGTCTCTTCTGCATCTTTCTCTTCAATCTTCTCAATAGCGAACCCGGCATGGATTAGAACGTATTCACCAACTCTCACCTTACTCACCATGCGTACATCGGCTTCCCTCTTCACTCCAGCCATATCCACCTGAGCCAAATTACCCTCTATTTTTAATATCCTTGCCGGAATAGCCAAACACATTTTCCACTCCTTCCTTCACTACTCCTACATTTAAAAGATAGTTTGTGAAAAGCTATTGGAATTTTTAGCCAAAAAAAAGAGGACGATTCATTCTCTTTCAAGCAAATCACTGTCTGACGACTCCGATTCATCGGAGGAGGAGTTTTGATTTGCGCCTTGCAGAGTCTGAAGTTTTTTGGCGTTAAGAAATTCCTCAAGCGATGAACAAACTATCTTTTAATTTTATCTTTAACTATTTCATCAGCTACTATAGCCTGACCCAGAGAAATTCCTCCATCGTTAGGAGGTACTTTTCTTTGATAATAACATATGAATCCTTGCTCTGTCAACTTTCTGAGGGCAAGGCCCAAAAGTAATCTATTCTGAAAGACACCGCCCGAGAAGGCGACTCTACGAACGCCTATTCTTTCCTTGATTTTTAAGCTAACATCTTTTATTATGTCGGCAATCGAATTGTGAAATTTGGCTGCGACAACTGATGTAGGGACACGCCTCTGTAAATCCGCAACAATCCCCTTTACAATCGAGCCCGGCTCAACGATGAATGTACCTTCCTTTTCTCTTATTTCATATCTATAATTTTGAGTTAGCAAATTCCCAGAAGAGGCGGATAGATCTTCAGCCACACTTTCCAGTTCCATCGCCGCCTGGCCTTCATAAGTATTAACATCACATATCCCCAGAAGAGAAGAAACCCCATCAAAAAATCTCCCCATACTTGAAGTTAAAGGAGAATTTATTTTCTTCTTTATCATTCCTAGAATAATTGGTACCTTCTTTTTCCATCTCTCTGTAAAATCTATACAGGGAATTCTCTGACCAAAAGCCTCTACCAGAAGGCTTACTGCCATTCTCCAGGGCTCTTCAACCGCTCTGTCTCCTCCAGGCAAGGGAAGATATTTTAATTGGCCGATTCTCCGGAAATCCCTGCAATCCGCTACCAAAAACTCTCCTCCCCAGACATTCCCATCCGGCCCATAACCAATTCCATCAAACGCCACGCCGATAACTTTCCCTCTCACTCCGTTTTCTACCAAACAGCTAACAATGTGTGCGTGATGGTGCTGAACTGGAATGCGCATAATTTTGGGCCTTCGACGTGTAATGTTCAGGGCGTATTGAGTAGAAAGATAATCTGGATGGAGGTCGTGGGCAATTATTTTTGGACTAATGCCAAATAGTTTCTCGAACCGCCCGACCATCTTTTCATAGTAATGTAGAGTTTTATAATCTTTTAGATCGCCTATGTACTGACTAACAAATGCGTAGTTCTTTTTGGTTAGACAGAAGGTATTTTTTAATTCGGCACCACATGCCAGTATAGATTCTACTGGAGAGTCCAATTCTACTGGGGAAGGAACATAGCTCCTCGCTCTACGGATGAGGATAGGGTCTCCTGAGAATATTTCCACAATGGAATCATCGCATCTATTGTAGATATCCCGATTATGCATGAGGAAATAATCTGTAATATGGGAAAGGTTATCGATTGCCTCCTGGTTACTGACTTCGATTGGCTGGTCAGAGAGATTGCCACTGGTCATCACCAGAGCGGAAGGAGAAGAAGAGCTGCTATGAAACAATAAATCGTGTAACGGGGTATAAGGAAGCATTACTCCCAGACAGTTATTATTGGGAGCCACTAAATCAGAAATTCTTGAGTCCTTTCTCTTCTTAAGAATGATAATGGGCTTCTGCCAAGCCAAAAGCAACTCCTCTTCTTTTTGAGAGACTAAACAATATTTCTTCGCCGTTTCTATATCTGAAACCATAATAGCAAAGGGTTTGTATGGACGTCCTTTCCTTTTGCGAAGTGTCTTCACCGCAACACTATTCGTAGCATCACAGGCGAAATGGAACCCGCCCAGTCCTTTGATTGCCACAATATTCCCTTTTTTTAGAAGTTGAACGGTAGCCTCAAGCGCCTCTAACCCTTTAAGGTAATATTCGGAACGTGTTGTAGAGCCAACCGATTCCCTTCCAAATTTTCGACTTTTGACGAGTTTTATCTCTGGACCACACCTGGGGCAGGCATTGGGTTCTGCATGGTACCGTCTCCGGGATATATCCTTATACTCCTTCTGGCATATAGGGCACATGCGAAATTTCTTCATTGTGGTAAGAGGACGGTCATAAGGCAAATCTTTAATTATAGTAAATCTGGGCCCACAATTCGTACAATTAATGAAGGGATACTTGTGCCTGCGGTCGGAATTGTCCTTTAGTTCTTTAAGGCACTTCTGGCAAAAGGCTATATCTGGGGAGATGAGTACTTCCTTTCGTTGGTGGGAAGCGCTTTCCTTGATAATGAAAGACCGAGAGCCTCGAGGAGTTTGATAGACTATCTTTTTCTCTTTTATCTGAGCTGGAGGAGGTTTCCGTATAGTAATCTCATCATAGAATTCCCTTAAATTTCTTTTATTACCTTCTACTTCAATAATCACTCCGACTGTGGTATTTTTCACCGAACCTTTAAGCCCGAATTCTTCAGCTAACCTGTGAACGAATGGACGAAAACCAACTCCTTGAACAACGCCCTTAACTGTTATCTTCGCTCTCGTTTCCATAATTTATCTCTTCCATACTCAGTTACCGATTGGACAAATGTAGAAAATGTAAAGGAGACCTTTTAAGGTCTCCAGTTTTTGCAATTACAGGATTAGACAAAGAAAAAAACCAAGTTTCCTGCTAATAATAAAAAGCCCTCTATAGCACGTGAAGCAATTCTTCAAATGACTCCTAATCGAGCAATGGGAACTCCTGTCTTTAAAAAAATCTTATCATATTCGGGGGCTAAAATCAAGAATAATAAGGTTTACTTCCGTCTGGATATAAGGAGCATTTATCTCATTCGGAAGGGGTGAAAAAGGATTGGCTTCTATTATGGGACGGATCGGACCCTGGGCTAAGATTTCATATCCGGACACCTCAATAGAGGATTTTTCCACCATCTAAGAGGTAAATTTCATCGGTAAGCATTTTTAAAAGATTCATATCATGGGAAGCTATTATGAAGGAGTGGCCGTTATATCTGAGATAATCAAGTACCTTGGTGGTAGAACGCTGGTCCAATCCCGCAGTGGGTTCGTCCAAGAGAAGTATCTCCGGGTTCATAGCGAGCACTGTCGCCAGAGAGACAAGCCGTTTCTCTCCCCAGGATAGTCTGTAGGAGACCCTCTCTATATATTTTTCCAGACCCAACAATTCGGATGTTCTTCTAACTATTTCTCTGGTTTCTTGATGTGATTTACCAAGGTTTAGCGGTCCAAAAGCGATGTCCTCAGCTACAGTTGGACAGAATAGCTGGTGGTCAGGATTTTGGAAAAGAAAACCTATTTTTCTCCTTACTTCTTCAAAATCCTTTTCTGTTTCGCGCACCTTGTTAAAGATTTCAATTTCACCTGCCTGCGGTTTTAATAATCCCATCATAAGATAAAAAAGCGTTGTCTTACCCGAACCATTTGGTCCCACAATACCTACCTTTTGTTTCTGCCCATATTGGAAATCAAGGTCGTTAAACACCAACTGATCTTCGAGATAAGCAAATTTAAGTTTTTTTATCCTTATCATGGCACCCCCCAAAAATAGTTACCCATTTCAACTGTCAGCAGGCCTCCCGCAACAAAAATCATAAAAATAAAGAAAATAAGATCTTTTCTGGTTAAACCAGTGAAATGGTCAAGTAGAGGAAACCTTCCTTTAAACCCTCGACAAAGCATAGCCTGATATATCTTCTGAGAATGTTCATAACTTCTTATCACCAGCATACCTATGAGATACGCATAGCTACGATAAGTACGGACATTGGTGGTCGGCTTAAATGCCCTCACCTTCATCGCATTGTATAACGCAGAATAATCTTCATGTAAAACACTTATGTAGCGATAACAGAAAAAGAAGAGATTTACAAGTTTCTCGGGAACCCTTAGATGCCTGAGAGCATGCACAAGCCGAAAAATAGGTATGGTACCAATGAGGGCTACGGTGGAAAGCACAATGGCATTTGCTTTAAGTGTGATAGAGAGTGCGTAAGAAATCCCTTCAGAAGTTGCCGTCAAAGGACCGACGGTAAAGATACCTTCACCTTTAACACTAAAAGGTAATATGAACCAGAGAAAAAGGATGAAGAGGTTCACTGTTAATAATCGGCTTGACACCGCTTTTAGATTAAGTCGGGAAAATAAAACCAGATTCACGCCCACCATCAGGGCAATAAGAGGCGGGGTTAATCCCTTGGCTATCGCCACTACCACGATAAAAGGGAAAAGACCTAACAGTTTTATTCTTGGGTCTAAAGAATGGATTAGAGATTTCCCTTCGGCAAACTCTTCAAGGTGCATAAGGCTGTTCCTCCGGAATTCTCAATGCTTCGATTTATACCTAAAATAAATTCCTATGCCCATAAGTCCGAGTATATAGCCTATACCACCCAAGATCTCTTGTATAGAGGGTTTCTGCATTTGTTCTTCTATTTTCATAAGTTTCCTCATCAAAGGAGCGGTCTTCTTTTCTACCACCTGGTCAAGAAGGGCTTCTAACTGGTAACTATCAATTTGACTCAGGCCCTTACCAAACGCCTGCTTCTTCTCTTTTTCTCCTATACCTTCAGCAGGTAATTTGCCAGATGCCTTTAGCATACCAAGGGCATCTCTCACCTCATCTTCCGAGAGGAAGTATTCGTTCTTATGCCCCATACTAGCAGTCAACACGATGCGGAGAGCAGTGGCTTGAGTTATTTTGAAGGAAAATTCACCGTTCTTGTCAGTTTTACCTGTGAGGAAGAGTTTATTATTCTTCGCATCAAAGACCTCCACCGTTGAATTCATTGCCTTTCTGCCGTCACTGAAATAACTTTCCGTGTAGACCATGCCATTCTCGGCATAAGCAAACAGATTTACCTTATGGGCCAGAATAGCGCTGGGAAGAAGTATCAAAAGAACTAACCCAATTAAGATACTTTTCATTGTAACCATAACTATTCCTCCTGTTTATTCCTTCACACAGGATTCAGATTTTTACCGCCCTGGTTAAAAGTTCCGGTCTTACTTTACTTAAAGAAACAACTGCCGTAGTGGTTATCACCCCCTCTATAATCATAATCGGGATGTGAGCGATTACTATAAGTTTTGCTGCTGGCAAAAATGCCTCTCCTGTAGTTACCAGACTTAGAGCCACCAGGAGAGCACCTCCCAGAATACCGGTTACCCCACACAGAAAGCCAGAAAACATAAGCATGTAGCGGTTATGGCTCCTGTTAAAGACCCTGAAAAGATAAAAACTCACCACTGCTGGAAACGCCATATTGAAGGTATTAACACCCAGAGAGGTGAGTCCACCGAACTGGAAAAGGAGGGCCTGCAGGGTAAGTCCAACAAGAATTGCGGGAAAGGCTGGCCAACCAAGCAGTAAACCCATAAGACCATTCAAAACTAGGTGGACGCTTGAGGGACCAACAGGAATATGGATGAGCGAAGCCACAAAAAAAGCGGAAGTCAAAACCGCCACCTCAGGAATTTTTTCATAATCCATCTTTTTGAGCCCCAGAGAAACACCACCAGCAGTAAGTATCACGCCCATTGCCAGAACGGGGGCCGAAAGCACACCCTCTGAAATATGCATGGATCCTCCCTTTCATTATAATTGGGCCCTAAAAGAACCTGTATTCTTATCTCATGTCATGTGTTTTAATCCAAAGCACGGCACCTATTTCGACCGATTTATCCTCTCCCTTGTACTTCATCTTCTTTTCTGCTTCATTGAGAGCGGCGAACCCCCACCAGCCAGCTCTGGGCATAGCGTAGGTAAACACACCGTTCTGGTCGGCTTTTATGACCTGTGTAATCATCGGGTCAGCAGGCCATTTAACCTTTCCGTCCCGATTGTAATACTCAACTTCTACCTCTGTATAAGGCGCGGGTTTCCCGTTAACCTTTACAATCCCCTGAAAAACATTGCCAGTCCAGAGTCCATAAGGTCTAGTTAAAGGAACGATTTCTGTTTTTAGGCCAACCTCTTGATCCCAGCCCTCCTCCAGGCCAAGTGAATTTACAATCACTTTGGTATAGTGAACAATAAAACAATCTTCTGCCGGTTCCCAGTATGGCTTGGGTTCCACATAAAATATGTGGTCTCCTGGACGCCTCATTTTATAACTGGTTTCCCAAGTAGAAAAGCCCTTTACTTTTTTCTCCTTAAGGGTTTTCAACAAATTCTGCTTCTTACCAATAACCATCACGCCGAACTGAACTGGTTTTTCCAGGTTCATGTAATCGCCTTCCATCGGATGCATAAACATAACTTTCAGCCTAACATTTCTATTATCCGTTTTGGTAACCATATCATCAGATGGAATTATCACCCCAAAATGTGCCCTGACTATACTGAAGTTACCCAGCAAAAACACCGTTGTAAAAATCAGGTTCCTCAGTAGCATTATTTTTCTTTTTTTCATCACTATTATACCTCCTTCCTTAAATCCACGCAAGATTTAATTTTTGGTAACGAGAATTGGCTATCTCTCGTTTTTCCTAACGCCCTGAAGAAAGTCTTAGAAGCTCATTACCACCTGCATAGAAAAGAGATTATCGTTGACACTTGGTGTCTCATTATTTATCTGGTATTCACTCCTTAGGGAAATATTTTCTGCCAAGTCATATCCCAACCCTATAGTAATCTTGGTTACCCTATCACCTCCTTTCGGTTTCCAATACCCGTAGCGAGCCACTCCGTAAACATTTTGTGTTGCGTCACCCAGCACCTGCAGGTAAAAGCCTTCATGCTCATTTTCACCGCCACCAAGAATCTCTTCCTTTCCTCTGACAAATTCTCCTTTGATGTGGACCGGCTCATAGGTAAACTGGATATCCCCTCCTGTCCGGCAAAGGTCCTGTTTTGCGCTCCCGTCCAAATAAGGACCGCGAAGATAGGAAAAACCAAGCTCAAGATCTTTTATGGGCAAGATGCCAATTCGCCCTCCCACAGTTTTAGCACTGTTGTTATCTTCCAATTGATTTACTGGAGCACCGCTTCCATCCTGCCCCATCCCGTTTACAATATAGAGGTTGTAATTTAGCAGGGGGAGCGCGCCATGAAAATTTACTCCTATATCATCCCAGCCCCCATCCATCATCAAATCGGTAATGAGCGGCACGGTTACCAATTTCCTATCCGGAGTGGCAAAGACTTTATAGTCTAGACCAAAAGGCATATCAATCAGTCCTGCCTGCAAACCAAGTTTCTCATCGATCAAATTAAAGTCCACCAGCGTCTGACCGAGACCCACTTCTTCCCCTTCCACATCAACTGCTCCCTGAAAAGATACTTTTGCAGAAAATTCAGAGACAAAGTCAATCTCGTACGTGCCCATCCCAAAAGTTACGTTTTTCCCCTGCTGATTTTGATAAAGAAAATCAACGAAACCAGAAACCTCCAAACCCGCAAAAGCCGATGCTGTGCCTACCCACAAAACCAAAAACAAAACAACAAAAATCTTTTTTGTCTCCCTCATATTCACCTCCTCATTTATAGTATGCCAAAATTTACTAACCCTTCACCTTCCAACAAAACTCTCTTCTGGTTTCTCTAGCCTTTTCTACCAACACCACCTCCTTTCCACCTCGGTTATTAATACATTTTTTAAAATCGTGTTACAAACAGGCAAAAAAATAATACTATTATGCTATTTCTTTCCCAGTTGTCGCCATAGTCAAAGAGCCGTGTTTTACCCCCTTTGTTGACTTCAGTCTATAAGCCAACTTCTCAACCTGCTTTGGCTTGCCTTTCACTACCACTATCTCCACACAATTGTTTTCATCCAGGTGAACATGTTGAGATGAAATGATAATCTGGTGAAAATTGTGCTGTACATCAGTTAGCCTATTTACTAATTCTCTTTTGTGGTGGTTATAGACTAAAGTAATTGCTCCCACAATCTCCCTGCCTTCTACCCACTCCTTCTTGACTAAATTTTCCCTAATCAAATCCCCAATCGCTTTAGAGCGAGTAGGATAATCCTTCTCTTTGATATGTTTATCAAACTTGGTTAAGAGTTCTTTCTCGACTGATACACCAAAACGAACTAAATATGGCATCTTGATATATCCTTTGTACTACTTTTTTTGTAATTGTAGCACAATCAGCTTATTCATGTCAAGCATTTTTTCCGGCTCTCTTTTGAGACTTGCTTAAGTCTATTAAAAATCTTTCCTGCAAGACCTATATCTATTCCTACTCTCCTTCGATACTTTGTAAGTAAACACTTTTGCCTTGGGTAACTTCTAAATTGTCATTTCCACAGTTAGGACATCGTAAAGAAAAACTTTGCTGAGGATTTATTTCTTTTCGGCATGACAGGCATCTTGCCTGCAATGGCTCTCTTGTGATTTCTAATTCTGCTTTCTCTACAATAGTACCTGGCATGAGGTGATCCATTAAGCTATGCCTCAGAAAGTCCTCCTCAATTCCCGAGACCTCTCCAACTACTACCACAATCTTAGTGACTGCTTTTAGATTATTCTCTTTTGCTTTATCCTTTACTATATGGAATAAATCCTGAGCTATACCCAATTCATGCATAACCACCTCAATTAAAACGGGCTCAATAAATTGAGCCCCTACATAAAATCTACAATTTTGTTTGGTAGCCGCAAACTTCAGTTTGCGTTTGAAATGTAGGGGTTCGATTCATCGAACCCATTATCCCAGGCTAAAGCCGTCGGCTACCCTTTGAGAAACCTTCCTCCAGTGTCTCAACAATATTTTCTAAACTCTCTCTTACTGGCCGAGAAATTTCTCTCCTGAATTCCACAGTTCTTGGCTGAATTCCCAGAACGAATACATCTGCAGAGGTCTCTTCCTGTAAGTACTTCGCTACCAGATTCAGGCTCACGTTATGCGTAGAAAGAGACTCGTCCCTTATATCGTCCCTTTCTATAATCTTTATTGTTCCTGGGGGAGCACCAAGGTCAACCGCATCAATCAAAACTATTGTATCTGGTTTCTCTTTGCCAATCTTTTCTAAATAATTCTCAGGAACTTCACCGACATCAAACAGAAATAGAGTAGGTAACGGATTCTTTAATCTGTTTATTATCTCTGGACCGACTCCATCGTCGCCACGCAAAGGATTCCCAATGCCCACAATCAATGCCTTGCCCTGGAGTCTATTTTTGAGTTTTGCCAGTTGACTATTATGAGACAATTTACTCTTCCAGTTTCTTTTTACCCCAGATATCCTCAAGCAGAACCTCTCGACGGCACCTGGGACAGAGGATGCGAAAGATGTGGGCCCTCCTCAAAGGAGGACCTATTATTGGTGGGGCTTTTACCAACTCCAGCTCTCCAGATGCGGTGAGTAGTAAAGGCATATTACCGTATGCCAGAGGTCCGAGCTTCTTCGCCAAAAAGTAAAGGTGGTCTTTAGCGCCAATCACCTTGCCACACTCTTCACAAACTAACAGTTCCTTTTCTACTTTGACTGTAGCCTCATCTCTATTAAAGAGGGCCAAATCGTACTCCCCAGTGAGCTTGATTCCCTTTTCAGTAATGCAATTCGCCTGGCACTGACCACAGAAAATACAGATGTCAAAATGCAAAACGAATTTCCGCATTGGTGGCTTTGCTTTAGTATCATCTATGACATCGATTGCTGTTGCCGGACAGACTTCAGCACAGGCAGAACAGCCCACACAATCTTTCTCATAAAATTCGGGCTTCCCCCGGAACTTCTCAGGGGGTAGGTGGGGTTCATAAGGAAACTTCGTTGTATAGGGACCCTTTATGATTGCTTTAATTGCTTCTTTTAATTCCCGTAATTTCGGATACTTCATAATACACCTACAGCTATTTTTTGTCTTCTTGGTATTTATCGCAAACTGACTTCTCCCAGAGCCTAACTCCAAAAAGATGCGCACCTCGGGCTAAGGCATGGGCGGCAGTGGGAGCAGTAAGAAAGATAAAAGGAATACAGACTAGTGCCTTTATTCCTAAACTGTTAAACCCTTGCATAATGAAAATCCCAAACATGATTCCACAGGTCCCCAATGTGACACACTTTGTGGCTGCCTGGAGACGATTATAAACATCGGGTAATCTCACAAGCCCTATACAACCAAATGTATCAAAAACTACCCCAACCACAATAATAATCTTTCCTATAGTCTCATTCATTAAATTTCCTCCCTGAGAGATACTTCGCCAAAGCTAAGGTACCAACGAAACCCAAAAATATCCAGGCTAAAGCAACATCAATTAGAAACTTCCTTTTTGTATAGACCGCCAACAGTGCACAAATTCCAACTACCAGAATAGCCATAATATCAATGGCCACCATACGGTCAGGGATAGTCAGACCGCGCCAGGCCCTATACAAACAGAAGAAACATAAAATTACTAAAATTAGAATCAAAATTTGCATCTAACTATTCTCCGCTCAAATTTAATCAAATATCTTTGCCAGTATCTTCTCAAAACGACCAACAATAAGTTTGGTTGCTTCGGGCACCTCTTGTGAACGAACATTAATCCAATGAATATACAAATATTCATCCTTAGTATCTACACTCAAGGTCCCAGGGGTCATGGTAATCGAATTGGCAAGACATGCCTTTGCCATATCACTCTTTAACTGTGTCTTTACCTTTACAATCCCGGGGTGAATAGGCATTCTTGGATGGAGCACCCGATAAGCCACATCAAAATTTGCCTTAATGCATTCCCATAAGAATATAGGTACGTAGTAGCAGAACCACAAATATCTTTTTATCTGGAAGGATTTCTTAGGTTGTTGTACAAAAATATTACCGAAAAGAAAAGCTACTAAAAAGGCAACACCCGTCCCGATCAGGAGATGTTGCCAATCTAAGGTTGAGGTCACTAACAGCCAAAAAAGAAAAGCCACAATAAACAGAATAATCCTTTTCATTTTCTTTGATACCTCTTAGAATCCTTTAATAATAATGCTGCTCGGACTGCATATTTTTCAGCTTCCTAATACAAGTTGTGCATACCTGGCACCATTATGCAATGCTTCAACTGCTGGATCCAGAATAATCGCCTTTATTCCCGGGATGAGCAATATTCCCAATCCCACACAAAGTATAGCCAGAATAATCATTGAAATGCACATAACCGCTGGTACTTCTTTTATGTCTTGCCATGCTGTACCTAATTTGCCGAAAAAGGCCAATTTTTGCACCTTAAGGTAGTACGCCAGAGTAATAACGCTTACCAAAACTGCCAATAAGGCAAATATGAACTGTTGAGCTTGGATGGCAGCAATAATTATAATCAACTTACTCCAAAAACCACTTAATGGTGGGATCCCAGAAATCGACATGGAAGCAATCATAGAAGTTGTTCCGGTAACTGGCATCCTTTGAGAAAGCCCACCCATCTTCTCTAAATCTCGGTTTCCCGTTGAGTAGACAACTGCTCCTGAATTCAAGAAAAGAAGGGACTTAAAAGTAGCATGGTTCAAAAGATGAAATAAGCCTCCCAAAAATCCTAAGGGGGTGCCCAGACCGAACGCTAAGATGATATAGCCAATCTGGCTAATGCTCGAATAAGCTAACAATCGCTTAAAGTCCCGCTGGCCCAGAGCCAGCAGTGACCCCGCAACCATGGAAAGAGTTCCTAGGACCATCAAGATATACAAGAACGAACTCATTTCCCCCAATCCCAGTACGTTAAACAGGACCCGACAGAGGGCATAAACTCCGATCGCCTTGATTAACACACCAGAAAGCATTGCTGATATGGGTGCTGGCGCAGAAGGATGGGCATCAGGCAACCAGGCATGAAAAGGCATAATTGCTGCTTTGAGACCAAAACCCATTAAGAAAAGAGCGCCAATAAAAAAGACTGTGGGAGTGGTGCCCTGCTGACCAATTATTCTTCCCATATCAGCCATATTTAAAGTTCCTGTTAAACTATAGGCTATGGCAATTCCAAAAAGAATGAAACAGGAAGCAACTGTGCCCAACACTTGATACTTAAATGCTGCTTCCAATTCCTCAGCTTCAGTACCAAAGGCAACTAATGCATAGGAAGCAATGGCAGCCACTTCCATGAATACGAAAATATTGAACATATCGCCGCTCAAGACCACACCGTTCATCCCAGCAATCATTAGTAAGAATAAGGTATAATATCTCGGCTTATCAGTATACCTTTCCATATAAGCAATAGAATAGAATGTGGCCAGAAAGCCAATCCCATTGACGATAAGAAGCATCAGCACTGCCAAACCATCGAGGACCAAGTAGATACCAATAGGTATTCCCTTTACTGCTTCCCATCCACCTATTTTGTAGACCACCAATCCCTGTTTTGTAGCAAGTAAAGCCAGAACCAAGAGACTAAAGTTTACTAAATTGGCCAGAATATCTGGAATCTTTCTTGCTATCCTGCCTAACAGAGTCATCAAGAATGCTGCACCCAAAGGAATAGCAATAAATAAGACAATGAGATTCATCCCTTTAATCTCCTTATTTTCCTTATATCAAATGTTCCATGCTTTTCGTAAATTCGCACGGCAATAGAAACCAAAAGAGCCATAACCCCCAAGCCGATGACGATTGCCGTAAGAACTAATGCTTGAGGCAGAGGGTCAACAAACAAAGCTTTTTCAAACCCTTTACTGATAATTGGCGCTGTCCCTCCTTTCTGATAACCAATAATTGCAAAGAAGAGAAAGAGAGCATATTCCATGATGCTGAGTCCAATAATTATCTTAATTAAGTTCCTCTTAACTAAAACACCATATAAACCAATTAATAGTAGCAGTGCACATAATAAATAGATCATTCCTTGTCCCCTTTCCCTTTTAAGACTGCCAAAGTAATGAAAATTGCAAACAGAGCCGCCCCAACCTCAATGCCAATACCAATATTACAAGGAAGGATAATACCCGCACTGAAAAGCCTGAGTGGTCTCCCCTTAGAGAGAAGGTTCAGAAAAAAGAAAGTGCCTCCAAAAACACCTAACATGGCTAAAAACCAGAAGATAAATATACCCAAACTTTCACCTAAAGACGCCCGCCATTTTTTTATCTCTGTTGATAACTCTTCTGAACCCTCTGCTAACACTAATAAAACAAATGCACCAGCAATGATTACCCCTCCAGCAAAACCTCCTCCTGGAGTAAGATGGCCATGAAACACTACGTAAATCCCGTATAAAAAGATTATTCCAGCAATCAATCTGGTAATTGTCTTTACTATGAGCGTCATTCCTCTCATTTATACTCTCCCGTTTTGCTTAGAGGAACTCTTTTTGTGAGCCCCCCTCATCTCGTCGGGTAGGGGTTCGATTCATCGAATCCGCAAAAACGGGCTCAATAAATTGAGCCCCTACATTTGATTCGGTAATCATTCCCTGGTTCGACGACCTATTTTTCGGAGCACGGCAATCACTCCCATCACAGCAGTAAACAATACAGTAGCCTCGCCCAAGGTATCATAGCCTCGAAAATCAAGGATTACTGCAGCAACCAAATTGCTCGCTCCTGTCTTTGTTAGACCTAAGGAGAGATAATTACGTGCCATCCTCATTATCGGATGGCCAAACTGAGGCAACTCTCTAAACGCTTGATTCACAAAGAATAGAAAGAGCCCCAAAAAACCGAGACCGCATAAATATATGAAGATTTTTCTCACACCCCGTGTTTCAGCAGTATCCTCTCTTGTAGTTTTCAATATTGCAGCAATTAGAATAATAAGAGCTAAGGTTTCAACTACAATCTGGACAATAGCTAAATCGGGTGCCTGTAGAATCAAAAATACAAGGACCAGAGCAAATCCAACAATGCCCAAAGAGATAACTGCTGAGAGAAGATCCCTTCCTTCTAAAGCAACAATGGCTCCAAGAATCATCAAGATTAAGAGTAGAATTAGAATCGTCAACATTTCCTTAACCTTTTACCAACGTGAAGAATATAATTACCGTTCCAATTAGCACCCATATTAAGTATGTGGTCAAGACACCTGTATGTATTTTCTTTAATCCCTTGGTAAACAGAGAGACAACTCTCGTTCCTTGGTCATAAATATCGAAAAGTTTCTTTTCAGCCTTTCTATAGATTTCTTTAAATGTTCCCATGTCCCTTATTGTATCATAGAAGTCCACCCCGGTTACACGGCTATCTTCAGAAATTACCTCACCACCAATATAAGCCGTATCCATCCGTAAGCCCTTAATATTACCTATCCAATAGATAATTACTCCCAAAATAATTCCGATAACAATCAGTAAAGTCGCAAGACTTGGCGACCAGAAACCAAGGAAAGACACCCCAGGAACTGCAGGCAAAATAAAATTCTTTAAAGGAATCTTGTATGCAAAAACACCAAAAATTACACATAGCACTGCCAATATCGCCATAGGCATCCACATAGCAAACGAAACCTCATTTCGTTTTGGTGCTGGGCGATAGGTAGTGGGCGATGGGGAGCCTAAAAACACAGAGTGTATCAATTTCATAAAACTAGCCAAAGTCAATGCGCTCCCGAATATTGCTGCCACTAACCAAATAATCCAGAACCTAGACACCAATCCCTGACTGTGGGTCTCTGTTTCTATTATCCCTTGATAGATCATCCATTTGGAGATAAATCCGTTAAGAGGAGGTACTCCAGAGATAGATAAGCCAGCTACCAAGCAGGCACCAAAGGTTATGGGCATTGTTTTAGCCAGCCCTCCGAGATTATCAAATTCTGTAGTCTTTATTCTATTCTCTACTGCCCCACAAGATAAGAAAAGACAACTCGTCCAAATAGAGGTAGATAACAGATAAAATAATCCGCCGGCAATCCCTACAGAATTTCCAGTGGCAATTGCCACCACCATATAGCCAGCAGCACTAATATTTAAATAAGCAATGAGCTTTCTTATCTCCTTCTGTACTAAAGCAGCCATCACTGAAGCTACCAAAGTAAATGTGCCAAGAAGCATTAACACAAGACCCATTGCATTATTTATCTGAAACAGATGCAAGGCTATTCTTCCCAGAAGGTAGATACCTATCAATTTATCTAACGAAGCTGGTAAGAATGCAGTCACTGATGTCGGTGCGGTCTCGGCCATATCCGGAATCCAGGTATGCAATGGCATTGCCCCAACTTTGGCAAACACAGCCATCACTAACGTGAGAAAAGCTATGATGGACAACTCCCCAGAAATAGGGATAATAATTTTATCCATCTCAAACGATCTGGTTAAAAACCAGATAATCCCAACACCCAAGATCATTAAAGCATCAGACCCGCCAACAATTATGAAACTCTTTTTTGCTGCAGCAGAAGCTTCAGGTCCTCCAATTCCAATGAGTAAGTAGAGAGTCAAGCCAAGAAATCCCCAAAAAACCAGAAGTAGAATCAGATTGTTTGTTAAGATTGCCCCGCAAGCCCCACCAATTGTCCAGAGAAGATAAGTATAGTATTCGTTTAAGCGCTCTTTGCCTGCCATATATTTTAGTGAATATAGAATAATCAAAACTCCAAAAAGACCAATAGCTAAAAGAATAAATCCACTAAGATTGTCGACTTTCAAAAGAAGGAGATTATTGTGAGTCCACTCAACAGGCTTACGCAGAAAACTAACTATAGTGAGATAGAAAGTTACGAGTGAACCGCCTATCGCCAACCATTCTCTAAGCTTACTTAACTTTTTGGGAAGCACCAAACAGAATAGTCCCACTATAAATGGAATAATAATGAGATAAAGCACAGGATTCAATATCTTCCCATCCTTTTCGACATTGTAGGGGCTCAATTTATTGAGCCCGCTTGCGGGTTTGATAAATCAAACGCCTACAATAAATCTCTAATTTTTTCCATCTCCTTCTTAATCTTGAAGGTTTTTTCTTGAGATAACTTTATCAGGTCCTGACCGGTCAGATCTTTCTTTCCGGTCTTTTTATCCACAACTGCCACTCTTTCCGTGCAACAGTAGCAGGGGTCTACAGCAGCCAGGGTTATTGTGGCATCGGAAATAGTTCCACCGACTACCGATTTCTTATTAGTGGGAACATTCATATAGCTGGGAGCCCTAATCTTATATCTTACTGGACGGTTACTGCCGTCACTCCGCACATAATGAAAAACTTCGCCCCTCGGAGCCTCGTGGTGACCAATCCCTTCCCCAGGAGGAATCTCCTTAACCTTGGCATCTATCTCCCCACCAACTACTTTTAACCTTTCCAGACACTGCTTGATAATCTTTACTGATTCATACATTTCCAGTATCCTGACCACGACCTTGGCAAAAACATCTCCCTCTGGACGCGTTATTGCTTTCCAGTCAACCAGAGGATAGGCAGCGTAAGGGTCGTCTTTTCTGACATCTATTGCCACACCTGAAGCCCGGGCTGTGGGACCAAGCGCTCCATACTCAATCACATCCTCCCTGGTTAAAACCCCCACTCCTTTTGTTCTGGCAGCGATTACAGGGTCATCCATTACCGCTCCCCTGAACATATCCAGTACCGGAAGCAAATCATCCACCATTTTCATTATGTGAGGAATATCATTATTATCAATATCCCTTCTAACACCACCCGCTTTCATCATTGCATAATGGTTACGATTGCCTGAAATTCTTTCACAAATATCAAGCACAGGCTCCCGGTATTTCCAGGCCCACATCCATACTGTATTGTAACCTATAAAGTGACCCGCAAGTCCCAGCCAAAGTAAATGTGAATGGAGTCTTTCCAGTTCAGCAATGATACTTCGAATATATAGCGCACGTTCAGGAACTTTTATATTGCCCAAATCCTCCATTGCATTTACAGAGGCGATGGGATGCGATGTGGAGCAGATACCACAAACACGCTCCACCAGGAAAATTACCTGGTCGTAACTCTTCGCTTCAGCAACTTTCTCAATTCCCCGGTGATTATATCCTATTTCTATCTCCAGCTCCACAACATTTTCACCCTCCACAAGGAGCTTAAAGAATTCCGGCTCTTCTTGTAAAGGATGGTATGGCCCAACAGGAATAATCGTCTTAGCCATCTATTCTCTCCTCAGAGGATACTTCCCTTCTGGCCAATCTTCAAATAAGAGTAGCCTTTTTAGATTAGGATGGTTTCTGAAATTCACTCCCAAAAGTTCATGTATCTCTCTCTCTATCCACTCCGCTCCTTTTATTATGGGAGTTACTGATTCTATTTCTGGATGCTTCTTATCAATTAGAGTGCGAAGAGAAACAATTGTTCCCGAACTATCAAATGAAAAGTGGTAGAGTATTTCTATCCCCTTCTGGGTATCCATCCCGCTTGCAGTCGCTAATCGTCCTCTTAGTTCCCGGAATAGGAAACTCACCACCTCAGGTATATCTTTTGAGTCAAAGTCAACATATATTCGACGAGGAGACTTCTCAAAAACTTTAAGAACCCTTTTAGAGAATCTATCTTTTATTTTTACCAAAATTTCTTCTGCCATCAAATTAGCCTTTCTTTAATGCCTTAATCAGTTTGACAACTCCCATAATTATTGCTTCTGGTTTTGGAGGACAACCCGGGATGTATGCATGAACAGGAACAAGTCTATCCACAGGTCCAGCCATATTATAAGAATCTCTAAAAATTGTCATCGAACAGGCACAAGCACCAACTGCTACAACCAGACATGGTTTAGAAGCCTGCTCATAAAGCCTCTTTAACCTCACTGCTCCTTTATGAGAAACCGCACCAGTAACCAGCATAACATCTGCATGACGAATGCTTCCCACTAAAAGGATACCAAACCTCTCCAAATCGAACTTGGGAGTTAATGCATCCAGAATTTCTATATCGCAGTTATTGCAAGGAGCGGATGCAAAATGGAAAACCCAGATAGATTTGGTTAATGCCTTTGTCTTAAGATCCATCTTATATCCCCAAAAATGCAAGAATTATACCTATAACTGCTAAGATTGTCATCGGTCCCCAGAAAAATTTTATTGCCTGGTCAATACGCAGTCGGGGATTAGTGTTGCGCATTAAAATAATAATTACTAAGAGCAGGACATATTTTAATATGCCCCATAAAATGTGCCAGCCGGAAAATATGATACCGCCCATAAACATAATTACTAAAAACATGGGGACTACAAACAACATCATCCAACGGCTAAGTTTATAAAGAGCTAAAGGGACTCCAGAATATTCAATATAAGGGCCTGCTATTATCTCCGTTTCTGCCTCAGGAATATCGAAAGGCACTAAGGCCAGTTTCGCCTGCATACAGACTATAGCAACAACAAAGGCAATAAATCCAGACCAGGAATTGAGGAAGATACTATTTGCCCATTGATACCGGAGCAACTCACCAAGCCTGATTATCCCATGCGCTTGAATAACCGGAGTGAAAATAGCCAGAATGAAAGGTAACTCATATGCTAAAATCATTTTCATTTCCCGAGAAGCACCTAAGGAAGCTAAAGGATTCCCAGAAGCAAAACCACCTATAATTACACTTATAGAAGGAATTGCCAATAAATAGATAACCACAATTAAATCTCCCAGAAAAGTCTCCTCTGGTGAAATCATTACTAGCCAAATTAGAGTGGAGACAATAGTCACTGCAGCCAATCCAAAAAGGGGAGAAAGAAGAAAGGTCAATTTCGACCCTCCTTGAGGAACAATCGTTTCTTTACCCAATAATTTTACAAAATCGTAAAGTGGCTGAAGTATCGGCGGCCCTACTCGCCATTGCACCCGGGCAGTAACCTTTCGGTCAATCCAACTAGCTAATATGGCTACCAATGCCGTAAACAAAAATCCAGGAAATACTATGAAGTAGAATAAAGTCTTTACCATTCTTACTTTCTTTCCCAAGGAATATAATGGACTACTAGATTCTTTCCCACAGCAAGATAGTTCTTTTTCGGGTCTTCCTCAATCTCCTCGTATCTAATTGCCTTCTCCGGACAGTCCTCTACACAAACAGGAGCCTTTCCATTTGCCCGATCTAAACAATAATCGCAACTAGAAACGAGGTAGGGAATAACTTCAGGATAAATCGTTCCAAAAGGACAAGCTACAACGCAAGATTTACACCCCACGCAGCGCATATTATATCTTTTCAATACTCCGTCCTTCTGTTTTTCAAGCGCCTCTTGGGGGCAGACTTTAACACAGGCAGCTTCCTCACAATGTCTGCAGATAAAAGAAAAAGCAGCTAATTCCCTTAAACTGGTTACTCCATTATTGTCAGGATGGTAGAAATAACTACAGGAGACCGTACAGTCTTTACACTTAGAACAGGCTTCCAAATCAATAAACAACTTTTTCATATCATTCCAATCTTTAGAAGATAGTTTGTGAAGAGTAGTTGGAATTTTAGCCAAAAAAACAAGGACGACATGTTCTCCTAATGCGAGGGGATTTGGTGGAGCGAGCATTAGAATTTTTAGCCAAAAATCGAAGAAAAGAGTTTAGTCCCACAAAGACGGGAGAAACTCCTGAGATTTTTGGCAGTGCTCAAAGAGCAAAAAATTGTTAGCGAACGAACCAAATCCCGAACTACAACCAGATATCCGGGACATCTTTTATCAGATCGTATCTGAAAACCGGACCATCTTTACAAACATAATACTTACCGAGTGCACAATGTCCACATTTGCCAAGACCACAGGACATATTCTTCTCCATTGAAAGGTAGATATTTTCAGGTTTATATCCTAAATCCATCAACTTTAGCGTGCCGAATTTCATCATAATGGGAGGTCCACAAACCACGGCCACAGAATTTCTTAAATCCATCTTGACTTTGTCCAGAAGGACAGTCACCAGTCCCTCAGTTTCATTCCATCCGGGAGTCGCTTTATCCACACTTCTCAAGATTTCCAATTTCCCTTTTTTCTTCCATTCAGGAAAGGCATATTTATAAACTATATCTTCAGGAGTTCTCGCTCCATAACAGAGAACTATTCGCCTGAACTTATCTACATTTTCCAGAAGAGTAAGAAGTAGAGACCTCAGGGGTGCCATGCCCACTCCCCCGCCGAGAATCAAAACTTCCTTATCATAAAAATCACCAAGGGAATATCCATAACCATAAGGACCTCGAATCCCTAAAATTTCTCCCTCCTTCATCTCATATAATTTGTCCGTTAGAAGTCCAACCTTCATGATGGTTAGCTCTATCCTTTCATTCTGGGAGGGAGAAGAGGAAGGAGTAAAGGGCGCTTCGGCAATACTGGGTATAGTTAGTTGAACAAATTGACCAGTTTCGAATTTGATTTTTCGGCTGGGCTTCAACACAAAAGTCTTTATGTTAGGAGTCTCATCAATAATCTTCTCAACCTTAGCTCCAATTGGTAAATAGGGATTCTCCACCATTTACTTTTCACCCTTTTCACTTAATTTCTTTATCACTTCTCTTTTGTCTATTTTTCCCGGACAGGCTTCCACACAGCGACCACAACCGCTACAGGATACAATTCCAAAATTTTCTAGCCTATATTCGTATTTGCACAAATATCTATTCCTCAACCTTTCATATAATTTTGCTCGGGGATTGATGCCCGCAGCTACCCTGGCAAAGCCGGTATGCTGACAGGAATCCCAAAACTTAACTTTGGGAAATTTACCTCCATCTTTTGTATCCACAAGGAGAAAGCAGTAACAGGAAGGGCATATGTTAGTACAGGCTCCACATTCCACACAGGTTTTGGCTACTTCTTCCCAGACAGGCGAAGTATAATCCTCTTTTACAATAGAGAGGAAAGGTCTTCTGGTCTTAAATTCCCTGTTTATCTCTATCAATCTCTCCTTTGCTTCTTTTCTCTTATTTTCTCTCTCATCCATTAAATCCGAAGTTGCTTCTTTCAAATCTTCTCTTATAGAAGCGATAAAGTTCTTTCCTTTAGGAGAACCCACTTCGAGCAGGAAGCCATTACCTATGGGAGAGATGTTGAGATCAAAGTCTCTTTCTGGAAAAGGATTATTGTCCAGCAAAGTACAAAAACATGTATCTTTTGGCTGATAACAATCGGAGGAAATAATAAGAGTAGTCTCTCTTCTCTTTTTATAAAAAGGGTCTACAAAGTCCTCCTCCAGGAAAATCTTATCCATAACCGAATGCGCTTTAAGGTCACAATTTTTAACTCCCAGAACTATCGTCCTCTCTGCCTGGGGAGTAACCTCTGTTACCTTTTCCTGAGGTAAAGAGAAGAAGGTCTTAAAAGGTTGAACTGCCCGATAAGTACCATAAATGGTCTTGTTGACATTTTCTGGAGTCAAGACCTGATAGGCCAGATCGTCATAAACCTCTTGTGGAGCATAAATACGATAAGATCTTAAAATCTGTCCCAGAAATTTTTCCCAATTCGCTCTATCTATATAAAATTTCATATTCATAACTTGAGAAACTTTGTGAATTTTTTCACAAATACCCCAAAAAAATTTAGAACTTGTTACCTTAAGTTTAGATTATACAAAATGAATCGAGTAAGTGTCAAGTAAATCTTTAAAATTTATTTGGCCAAGAAACAGCTCAAGGTTTGTAGTTCTGTAGACAAGTCTATATTTTTTAATTTCAACCCTTCTGGTACAGCCAGTTTATAAGGAGCAAAGTTTAATATCGCTTTCACCCCTGACTGGATTAAAATTTGAGCAACCTGTTGGGCGGAAAAATGGGGTACAGCGATGATTGCAATTCTTATTCCTCTCTCCTTTACTACTTTCGGTATCTGCTTCATATCCAGAATCTCCACTCCCTGCCAGGTCCTTCCTATCTTTGTTGGTGAGTTGTCAAAGATGACCGAAATTTGGAATCCATGTTGGCGGAATCCAGGATAGGCAGAAAGTGCTCTTCCCAAATTTCCAGCCCCTACCAATGCGACCTGCCATTTCCTATCCAATCCCAGGGTCTTATCAAGTCCCTCGGAAAGCTTGTTTACATTGTAGCCTTTTCCTCTCTCACCAAACTGCCCTACATAGGAAAGGTCACGGCGTATTTGAGAAGGTTTAAAATGCATCTTCACCCCCAACCTCTCAGAAGTCACCAAAGGCTTTCCTTTCTTAAGTAGAGACTTTATATAACGGCGATAGATAGTTAGACGGTTGACTGTTATTTCAGGTAGCTTCTCCATTCTCTCTAAATATTACCCTTTCTGAGTGAGAATATATGTTCATTCGCTCCCCTCGGCAGAAACCTATTAAGGTTATCCCTGACCTTTGGGAAAGTGCAACCGAGAGGTCAGTGGGTGCCCCGCGTGATATCAAGAAAGTAGCATTCATTCTCCTTGCCTTAAAAACCATCTCTGCAGAGACTCTTCCTGTGGTCAAAATTATGGAACCTTTTGTCGCAATCCCTTCCATAACACACTTGCCTGCGATTTTATCCAGAGCATTATGCCTACCAATATCTTCACTGAAAATAATAATTCCTCCTTCGTTAGCTAAGGCACACGAGTGAACTCCTCCTGTCGTGATATACAACTGAGACCTCTTGTAAAATTCTCTAATCAACTGGCTTATCCAATGAGAGCTCAGAGAAATCCCTTCAATTGAAATCTCATCCTCTCCCCATTCCCCAGAAGGAAATAAAAACACCCCCTGGCCACATCCGGAAGTTATGACTCTCTCAACAGGCTGTTGCGTTCTATTCTCCACACATCCTTCTACCATTACTATTCCTCTCTCAGGGTCTTCTGAGATCCATTTTATCTCCTCAAAATAGGACAGAATTCCCTCCGAGAACAGAAATCCCACAGCCAGCTCCATAATCTGAACCGGGGTACAGAGAAGGGTGGCTATTTTCCTCCCATTATAGAATATGGTAATGGAAGATTCCCTCACCAAGAGATCTTCTACATGCTTCTGTTTATCTCTGTAACTGCGCAATATGGGCAACCTGTAAATATTCTCTTCCATACCACTCTTTTCCTTTTTTCTTCTCAATTTCTATTGCCTTTTTCCAGTCATTTATAGTATTAATATTGAAAAATGAGATACCCTCAGAATCGAAAAATTCAATCTCTTGCCTCTCTAAATACTCCACCTCGACATATGGAAAGAAGGATACCATTTTTCTTCTACCTTCTCCTAACACTTTTTCTATACTGTGTAAGCACCTTGACGAATAGAATGCGTGTAATGGCTCCAAAAATTCTCCAGTGCGAGGAATCAATATATCGGCCCGGGAAATTCTCCTGACCATATGAGATATCAGTTCTCTTTGAAGAAAGGGCATATCACACCCTACCAGAAAGTTAAACTTAGCCGGAGAGCGAAGAAGACCACTATATAGGCCACGAAGTGGGCATTTTGGTCCAACCACATCGCTGACCAATTTGACAGAACTTCCAAAACCATACATAAGCTTTTCTAAATAATCGAACTTATCTTCATCCACGACTATCAGGATGTCCTTAAAAAGGGAAAGAAGCGATAGTGTAATTCTTCTGATTAGAATCTCTCCTCCCAGTAAAAGCTTAGCTTTCAAGTGAGGAAGCCTGGAGTTTTCTCCTGCTGCCAATATTATTGCTGCAAAATCAGTTTTTCCCATTTTACCTGAATTTTACCGATGATCTCTAATATATCCATCTTTATATAGCAAACCTTTTATTCTTATTTCTTCCTGTAGGCCTCAAGATAGTTATCACAATATATCTGTTTCCCCATTAACAGCTCAGCAGTAATCATACTGTTCATTAAATCTTTATCTAAGGGATCCAGAATTGCCGCATCCAGACCACAGGCAATAGCCATTGCCAGGTAGGTTCGATTAACCAAGGGGCGATCGAGTGTCTTCTGAGAGACATTACTCAATCCTAAAATTGTCCTGGGGGCAGGGTCGCAGAGGAGCTTACACTGTTTTATTGTCTCCAAGACTTCCTTGGAATGGTCCTGTGCCACATTCACCGGAAGAATTACTCCATCGATATAAAGTTCGTTCATATCTATCCCTTGTTCCTGGGCAGAGGTTACTATCTCGGCAGCAATTTCTGCTCTACTCTCTGCATTTTGAGGAATCCCGCTCTTATTCAGAGTCAAGCCGATTATAGAAGCATTGTATTTCTTGGCTAAAGGAAGAAGTCTGTCCAGTTTTTCCTTATCTCCCGAGGTAGAATTTATAATCGCTTTACCTTTAGATAATTTAAGTCCAGCTTCCATTACCTCAAATTTTGTAGTATCAATTGCCAAAGGCGCATCGGTAACTTCGCCAATAGTCTTAACCAGCCACTCCATAGCTCCGAGAGGATCTTCAGCAGCTGGGCCGACATTGACATCCAGTGCATCTGCGCCTGCCTCCATCTGCTTGAAAGCCAAATCCTGTATAGTAGCTCTATCACCCTCTTTGATTGCCCTGGCCACATCCTCAAACATACCGTTAATTCTCTCCCCAATAACGAACATATTCTTTCCCTCCAGAATGTATTTCAAAGCCTTTTCGTGCTACCCGTCCTCTATGCTCCCTTTTGGGAGGACTCCAAGGTTTATCTTCGCTTTCAAATTCCTTATTCATTTTTTCATTAATTCTTCGATGGTCTTTTTGACGCTCTCTATTGCCTTAGGATGGCACATTACCAGTATATCTGCTCCTGCCTGAAGATAGCTCACAGCAGTAGTAACTTCCCAGAGTGGTCCCCTAGAGGCTATTGGTCCCCATTCGGGAATCTCTTGTTCAGAGGCTTTAGCTTCTTTGGCTCTCCAGACCTCCCGTCCAACGAAATTCACCATAGGCATAGACATCATCCTATCCCCTTGCAGAGCTGCCAGACGACTACGCTCCATTATGGAATATGTGTATTCCAGACCATAGCCTAAAGCTCCTGTGGCATGGTGCATAATTATCTTCTCCAGAGGAAAACCCATGTCTGATATAAGAATATTTAATTGCTTGGCCAAATTGATATCGATGGGAGATTCCGCAATTATCGAATGTCCACCACTTTGACAGGCTGCAGTTATTGTCTTGTAGTTTGCCTGCACTGCTATGCCCACCAAGCAGTTCTCTCCCCGAGCAGCCTCAGTGACTGCGGGGATAACTTCAGTGTCCCTTTCTGCCTGGTTACATCCTGTAATCATTAAAGGCACGGACACCGCTTCCAGAATTTTCTTGACCGTGGCTGCAGCCTCTTGTGGAGAGTTATTTTTAGTATCCGGGTCTGTGGAAGCCAGACGGAGGCACAGGAAATCGGCTCCATACTCGTTTACACATTTCTTAGCCCATTCTACTGGGTCACCAAGCACATCCCTAAATGGCCCCTTTAACACAGACGGCCAATCGGGAGGCTCCATATCCCAGACTTCCATAGCAATTGCAGGCGGATTGGGGATAACTCCTTCAAAGTGGAGGAATGGTAGGGTAGTTGCTCCTCCAACTTTGACAACAGAACTCCTCGTTCCACCCTCTTTCTGTGTTGCTCCAATAATTAGCTCGTTAACTCTACTCGCCCACTTTTCAGTAGCTTTTTCCAATTTTATACTCCTTATGTGAATCAGCCTGTGCTCAATAGGGAAAACCTCACCCGGGGCGCTCACCGCCTCGCGCCCGCGCCTTTCCCTCGCTTCGCTCGGCCGTCGCTCCTTATTCGTCGCGACCGGCGCCCCTACAACTTTAACTTTTTCATTAATCTACCAACTACTTGGAAAGCAGGAGATTCCGATGGAAGAGAAAGAAGGTCTTCCTCCTTTTCAGAAGCCTCAAGGACCAAATGGTCCTCGGGTATATTTTCCAATAACGATAATCTATCCGGTATCCCTCCTGAAATGAGAGAAGAGATGTCTTTAGATTTCGCTACTCGATTGATAATTAAATATATATCTTTTACTTTCAGTTTTATCTGCAGAGCAATTTCCTGAATTCTTGCTCCAGACCTGATACTTACTAAAGTGGGTTCACTGGTAATAAGTAACACATCCACACCATCGGTTGTTCTCCTGCTCAAATGTTCCATTCCAGCTTCATTGTCAATAACTACATATTCATACTGTTTAGAAATTCTGGAGAGATATTGCCTGAGAAGATTATTCACTGCACAGTAACAGCCAGGACCCTCTGGCCGACCCATCACCAAGAGGTCAACTCTATCACCCTCAACCAGACACTGGTGTAAGCGATAATCGAAAAAATCAGTTTTCGACATCCCTGAAGGAACTTCTTTAGCCAGAACCTCTTCTCTGAGATCGGCTATAGTCTCTCCAAATTTCATACCCAGACCCACGTTCAGATTAGAATTCGGGTCAGCATCAACTGCCAGAATAGGTCCCTTATTCTGTCTGATGAGGTGGAGAATAATTAGAGTGGCTAAAGTCGTCTTGCCACTTCCGCCCTTACCCGCCACTGCAATAGTAAAAGCCATAATTGCCCACCACACAAACAGTTGATAGCTTTATAAGTTTATAAGTTGATAAGTATCTTCCTCATTAACGTATCAACTTATCAATCTTTTCTCCACGCTGGGGAAGAGACTTATATCTGTATGTGGCAAAAAAAGTGAAGCAGTATAGTTGTTCATAAATTCTGGAACTGTGCTCAAATCGATGTAGGTCATCCTCCCAGCAATCTTTTCTGCCTTTCTCATCGCCTCTTGAGACAGGAGACACATCTTTGTTCCAGCAATGGCGCTATTGCCAATGAAGGTAAATTTTTCTGGATGAATGTCGGGTAGAAGTCCAATCATAATTGCTTTCTCCACGTCTAAAGCTGTTCCCAATCCGCCGGCAATGAGAACGTGTTCTAAATCCTGGAAACTCAATCCCACCCGTTTCAATAGAACTTCAGCTCCGGAATATATTGCTCCCTTTGAATGTATCAGGTTCTTTATGTCAGTCTCAGTTATAACGATGTCCTGTCCCACAGCGGAATCCCTCGATTCTGCCAGGAGGAATTCCAGGCCATCTTCTCCCTCCCTTATTCGCTTCGATAATTGAGGAATTAGCTTACCTGCCCTGTTAAGCTTGCCACTTCCCAGGAGCTCAGCCACACAGTCGACCAGTCCAGCACCACAGATACCCTTGGGTTTCTCTTCTCCGATGGTATGGAGATTGACGCCATCCCCGGAAGTATCTATCTCCACTCTCTGGATAGCTCCCTTCATAGCTCGAATCCCCCACTTTATTCCCCCACCTTCAAAACAGGGCCCAGCAGAAGTCGAACAGCAGACCAACCAATCTCGATTTCCCAGGACTACCTCACCATTTGTGCCCATATCTATAAATAGTCCCAGAGTTGGCAAATCATCCAATCCCGAAGCTAAAACGCCAGCCGTTATATCCCCGCCAACGTAGCTACTCACTCCAGGAATGCAACATAGGAGCCCCCTGGGATTGATCTTGATCCCTGCCTCCGCAGCCCTTATAACAGGAATGAAACTGGCAGTGGGGACATACGGTTCCTTTCGTAAGTATTCTGGAGGAACTCGCAACAAAAGGTGAATCATGGTTGTGTTGCCGGCACAAGCAACGCCATTAATATCGTTGAGGGTTAGATTTTGTTCCAGAGCCATTCCTAGAATGAGATTGTTAATTGCATCTATTACCACATGATGCAACTTCTCTATCCCATCCTCTTCCTGAGCGAAAATTATTCGGGAGATAACGTCCTCACCAAAATCTACCTGAGGATTATAGCAAGCCTTTGCACTCAGGATATGACGCTCTGTCAAGTTGACCAGATAAGCCACTATTGTCGTTGTCCCGATATCTACTGCCACACCATAGTTCTTATTAGTCGTATCTCCGGGCTCAATTAGAACCACTTCAGTAGTCTCATTTCGCTTACCAAGGGTGGCGGTCACTTTCCAGCCGCTATCTCGCAGAAGCTTGCTCAATTTTTTAATATTGGCTAAGCCCATCTGCATAATCGGAATTTCCCGTCCCTTTCTCATCTCCCGATAGAGCCGTTCCAGATCGCCAACATTATCTTCCAAGGTGGGGGGAGAAAGTTCCAAGTACAGCTTGGTTGAAAGGGGACCATGAGTAAACACTCTCTCCAAAGCCACTTCGGGTCCCTTCTCCACCTCTTCTGCTGGTGTATAAAGTCCCAGTAGCCTCTTTGCCTTTGCCTCCTCAGTAAGAATCTCCAAACCCTCCAGGCGAGTTTCGGGAGGTACTTCAATATCCATTCTTCCCCTGCAGGTAGTCCGGCAAGCAAGAACATAGCCCCTCTTCCTCTCTTCAGCACTCAAACGTCCCGTTGGTTCAGTCATGACCTCACCCTTTCTGACAATGACCTTGCACCGACCACAGACCCCCTCGCCTCCACAGCTATTATAAATATGGACACCTGCTCTTATTGCTGCAGTCAACAGATCAGTCCCACCAGGAACAGTTACTTCCTTTTTCCAGGGATAAAAGACTATCCTACATTTCTCCATAATCACACTCGCCTTGGATTAATCGGGTTCGATGAATCGAACCCCTACAGTTAATATGCACGGGCTCAATTTATTGAGCCCGCCTTCCTTTTTATTGCCAAGTCTCTTTCAGATACTTGGGGATTCCAGAACCCTCTTTCGGACCCACCAGAACTTCCCAGCCACTCTCATCTTCTAATTTTGCCTTCATTACAGCTACATAGCCAGGAATGATTACTTTTTTATGAGAGAGTTTCTTCTCTACCTCTTCCTTCTTCATTGCCTCGGCAATCCCCTCGGGGGTAAATTTCTCAGCAGCCCAGGCAGTAAGGACAGAGAGACCTTCAGCTTCAACAATTAATAGATAAGACGGAATTTTACTTGCTTCAATCTCCGGCTGAACTGTAAAGAATGTAAGGGAAAAGTTTGTAGTTACTAATAGCGGAGAATTTTCGTTCGGTGTGCCAATTTCATAAAGCTTGGGTTCAACCATTATCGGTTTTTGAGGATCAGTGTAGATATTCTGCCTCAGAGTAATTAAAGGTAAAATCTCCTCCGGCTCAATTCTATCAAGCACCACAATGTTAGCATACTTGGCAATATAAGTGGCTGCCATAGAAACCTCCTGGTAAGGGTCACTATCTTTGACAAAGGCAATTACAGGATAACCAACGGGTCGGTAACCTCTCTTTAAAGCCAACCTCCTGAGCTGAGTAAAATCCTGAACAGATCCTGCCAGAGTTCTGGTTCCGGGATCGAGGACAGCATCTTTTACTCCGGAGGCAACTACCTTTTGGGAAAGGGAATCTAACTCCTCTAAATTTTTTCCATAAATTACTAGGGGGCAGGAATATTTCTTAGCTAAATCTACCATCGCTTCTCGATTATCTTCCTTAGCCGAATAAATTAATGGTTTTCTCTCACCAGATATTTTCAAACCGGCCTCTAAGGCTTGGGGATTATTGGAGATTAAAATTAATGGCAAATTAGATTTTTCCATTACTTCTCTTACCACATCGCAAAATTTATCTGGATCATTGCTTTCGTTAAAAATAGCAACAAGATTTACCTGAAGCGGTATACCTACCCTTTCAAATTTTAACTTATTGACCTTATCAATTCGCTGGAGAATCTTTTCCTTTTCCAGCGAGTCACTCAAAGTAATGCCAATAGCAGAGGGGTGGTAGAAGGTCTTCTCGTGCCGGAAGAGAACTGTCTCGCCACCAATCTCTACCCTGTTCTCTCCTATTCCAAGAGTAACTGTTGCCATAGGAGGAGCAGAAGCAGATTCCAGAGCAATCTTGGCCTCTTCTGTAATATCGGGGCACTTATCCAGCGAAGTCTTCTTTCCGGCCAAAGCCATAGCAAATGCTAAACAAGTGGGAAATCCACACTTCTTACAGTTCGTCTTCGGCAAATGCTTATAAATTTCCAGACCCGTCAAAGCCATAGTCTCCTCCGACAGAGGTACGGAATTATAGCATCCTGCTTCATTGGGTAGACTACATTCACCCTATTTGTGGCAGCAAAGCGTAAGCTTTGCCCTTCCTGTAGGGGACGGACTCTGTGCTGTCCCTCTCTTTGGGCGACCACCCTGCGGAGCGGGATAAACTGCGTGTCGCCCCTACATTCCAGAGATTCGCTCTGCTTCCACAACAGTAACACTTAAAAGATTTGTAAAGAGCTTCGCTCTTTAGTTACTCTCCCGCAGATGGGATAGTGGTGAGGACCTTTATTGCTTTCTCGTTGTCGCTTGAATTGAACACGAGGAGTGCCATGGTGCCATTACCAGTGGAACCATAACATTTCTTTAGATTCACTCCGGCATCCGCCAATTTCTTAGCCATTATTTTTGCTGCGCCAACTTCATTTTCTAGTTCAACAGCTACAGCCTCTTCTTGACTCACTCCAAAACCGGCAGACTTGAGCGCCTGCTCTGCTTTTGAATTGTCCTCCGTGAGGAGCCTAAAATAACCCTTACCTTCTTCGGCATAGGCAGAGAGGGCTCTAATGTTCACTCCCGCATCCGAAATTGCCGAGCAGACCTTTGCCATCATGCCCACTTCATCGGCAGTCTCCACAATTAAATGGTTGACTCTGGTCGCTTTAGCCATAATCTCACCTCCTTTCGCTTCGCCGTTCTTTTGCAACAAAAGTTGCTTGATTTTTCTTCCTCCTTTCGGTATAGAGAGTAAATACTAAACTTTTAGGTTAATTTAACCCTCATATTTTTACACCCCTTTTTGGGGACCGAAAGGAGGCTTACATGCCATTTATTAAAACTACTGTCCAAAGACCAAACTGTCCTAAATGTGGGTCATCAACTCATTGCTTCGGACTGGATAAAGAAACCAAACTCCAGAAGTTCCGTTGTAAAAATCCTAACTGCCGCAAGCAATTCGCCCCAGGTAAACCAACCAGACAGAAAAAATATCCCTCCTTTAAATGCCCTAAATGTGGATCACCTATGAGTATATTCAAACATCTCTCTGACGGCTTTAGACTACGTTGTAATAACCACATCTATCATGACCAACGTCACTGTTCCCATAAGATTAATATCCCTTTACCCGGGAAACAGTTTAAAATTGCCAAAGATCCTATCGAATCAATTCAAGTTAACCTCCCGATTAATTTCACCTATAGTAAAATGCACTATTCTAAAGATACTGTCTCCCTTGCACTTTATTTCTCTATCTTTATGGCTATACCGGCTAAACAAGTTTCCCAAATGCTTGACCATATTTTTAAAGTAGCTCCATCGCACGATACAATCACCCGCTGGTCACATAAAGGCGTCTTATCTCTACACAAAAACCTTGGACCTTTATCTGTCCCTTTTTCTCTCCGTAAAAAACTCTTTACCGATGAAACTCAATTTAAACAAAGAGGGCAAAAACGCTGGCTCTGGCTAACTAAGGATTCTAAATTCGATTCCCTACAATCCTGGTTCTTAAGTCCTCGTCGTTCTACACAATTCGCTCGCTCTACTTTTAATATCGCTTTTGAAAACTCACCAGCTCTTAAATCGGCTAAAATCATTACCGACGGCCTTTGGTCTTATCCTTCTGCCTTAGAAGACCTTAATTTCGATGTCCACAAGAATCATCTGCGCTACATCGGCTTCTTTGAGCACCCTCTTAATAATA
The DNA here is from genome assembly GCA_046759165.1 of bacterium. Taxonomy (GTDB): domain Bacteria; phylum UBA6262; class WVXT01; order WVXT01; family WVXT01; genus JBHIBS01. The sequence goes on from JBHIBS010000018.1 coordinate 32,914, forward strand.
ACAATCGTCTTGAACGCCATTGGTCTACTCTGAAAGTCAAAGCACGCCCATTTAGAGGTTTTAAATCAGAACGTGGGTTATGGTGTTTTATTACCGGCCAAATCTATCTCCATAATTACTTCCAGCCCAACCAAAGACTCAAAGGACTTACTCCTGCAGAAACAGCCGGTGTTAAACTCCCTTACTGCCACTCTAAATGGAAGTTGTTCACCAGGTTCTTCTAAACTTCCTCCTGCTTTGTAAATTTTCAAAGACCCTCTATCTCTATTACCTCTGAACTATCCCCGACTTTAGCTTAAATGCATCTCTTGGCCTTGACTTGGTCTCTGTTTTTTGTTATTTTTTACTTAGTTAACCCCTCTCCTGCTGAAAGGAGAGAAAGTTACTTGCCTTTTTCATTCATTTTGCGAAAGAACCC